>NZ_CEWDFQ010000168.1:0-6690 GCF_982438285.1 Acetatifactor sp.
GCTTTAATTTATTGTTATAGCCGCCCTGGCTTCTGCTTTGCTGTCCGCCTGTTCTGGCCTGCTGACCTGCTGGCCGGTTTGGCTGTCCTCCCTGTTTTTGTCCAGGCATCTTGGAATTTTGAGGATTGCTGACGAAAATAATTTTCTTTTTCTTCTTAGGCGGCTGAGGCTGTCCCTCTGCCTTTGCTGGAGAAGCTAAAGACGCCTTGGAAGGCTCTTGTGCTTTCACCGCCTCTGTTTTGGAAGGCTCTGTTTTCGGAGACTCTGCTTTTGGAGCCTGCGTCCCGGCAGCCTCCGCCTGAGGAGCCTGCGCCTTTCCAAATGCCTTTCTCACCATCTGTGCCGCATCCTCCTCAATGGAGCTTTGCGCCGCCTTGGCCTCTATTCCTTTTTCCTGTAAAAAACTTATGATATCCTTGCTTTGCTTATCTAATTCTTTCGCGAGTTCATGTATCTTTATTTTCGCCATGCTTTCCTCCATTTCTGCCATCACCGGCATATTCCTTCATTTCCAACTGTTTGATGATCGCGTCTGCCAGTCCCGCATTGCGTACTCCCAGAGAAGATCTCATTTCCTTTCCGATGGCCCGGCCCAGCTCTTCCTTCGTGCTGTACTCATAAACCGGAACCCCATAAAAGGAACATTTATCAGTAAATAATTTTTTGGTGTTCGCTGATGCGTCCCTGGCAATAATTACCAGCATGGCTGAACCATTCTTTACTGATTCCAGCGTCTGAAATTCACCGCTGGCCAAGTTGCGCCCTCTCATCGCAAGTCCCAACAGAGATAAAATTTTATTCTGTGCCAAGCTCCTCAAACTCCTTTTCCAACATATCATATACCTGGACGGGAATGCGCATCTTGAAGGAACGCTCCAATCCTTTGTTCTCCCGGGCAAGGCGAAGGCACTTCCCGCTCTTACAAAGATATGCGCCCCGCCCGTTTTTTTTGCCTGTGGTATCCAGACATATCTGATCCTCAGCCGTTTTCAGGACTCTCATCATGTCCTTTTTTCCCTTCATCTCACCGCAGCCTACACACCGCCTCAAAGGAACCTTTTTCGCCATAAAAAATCTTACTCCTCGTCAAACTCTCCGTCGCCGCCAGCTTCCACAGAAACGCTCTCCTCTTCCACTTCTTCCAAATCAGTTTCCTCTGGATTCTCATCCTGCGCGTATTCGTACTCCGCACCGTCCTCCAGATACTCCTCTTCCTCGTAATCGTCCATGTAATCCTCGTAACGGAAGCCGGGCGCATCCTTCGCCTGGGTTTCGGATTTGATATCTATTTTGTAACCGGTCAGTCTTGCAGCCAGTCTTGCATTTTGTCCCTCCTTGCCGATTGCAAGAGAAAGCTGATAGTCAGGAACCACTACCTTGGCGGTCTTTTCGTCCGGGTCTGCAAACACAGCCACTATCTTGGCAGGAGACAGCGCATTCTGAATCAGATTACCCGGATTTTCATCCCAGTTCACAATATCGATCTTTTCACCTCTCAACTCCTCCACTATGGCGTTTACTCTGGCTCCGTTCATGCCAACGCAGGCGCCAACCGCATCCACATTGGGATTGTTGCTCCAGACGGCAATTTTAGTACGGCTTCCCGCCTCTCTGGCAATGCTCTTGATCTCCACTGTTCCATCCTTGATTTCTGTCACCTCTGACTCAAACAGCCGCTTCACCAGCTCCGGATGGGTGCGGCTCACATTAATGCGGGGACCCTTGGGCGTGTTTTTAACCTCAAGAATATATACCTTGATTCTCTCCGTAGGCTTGAACACCTCTCCCTTTACCTGCTCGTTTTCACTGAGCATGGCGTCCGCCTTGCCCAGATTAACGCTGATGTTTTTTCCAATGTAGCGCTGTACCACACCGGTCACCACATCCCTTTCCTTCTCATAGTACTGGTTATAGATAACGGTTCTTTCTTCTTCCCGGATTTTCTGAAGAATCACATTCTTTGCATTCTGTGTGGCAATCCGCCCAAATTCCTTGGACTGAATCTCTACGTTCAGAATATCTCCCACCTGGGCCTTCTGTGAAATCTCCCTTGCATCCTCCAGGCATATCTGAAGGCAGTCGTCAAGCACGTCCTCTCTTTGGTCAACCACCTCTTTTTCCGCATAAACCACAAAATCACAGGTCTCCCTGTCAATTTCCACCTTCACATTGTCCGCCTTGCCAAAATGATTCTTGCAGGCTGTCATCAGAGAGTTTTCAATGGCCTCAAACAGGGTATCCTTGCTGATCTCCTTCTCCTTCTCCAAGATATCCAACGCTTCCATTAATTCCTTATTCATTATTTCCTCCATTCCGGCTTACCGCCATTATCTATTCGCCAACGTACTATTTAAAAATCAAGAGCCAGACGTATCAGAGCTATCTGCGGGCGCGCAAAGGTCCTTGGCGCATCCCCCTCAAGAATCGTGACGCACTCCTCATCAAACCCCTGCAGTATGCCTGTAAATTCCTTACACTTGTCAACGGGTGAAAACAGCTTTACCTCTACCGCCTGTCCTATGCTTTTTTCCAAGTGCTTATCCTTTTTCAATGTTCTGCCAAGCCCCGGACTGCTGACCTCCAGAATATAGGCGTCAGGGATAAAATCCTCTTTATCCAGCGCCTCCGACAATGCGCGGCTGACCTTTTCACAGTCAAGAATATTCACTCCGCCCTCCTTGTCGATATAAGCCCGAAGATAATAATCGCTGCCTTCCTTTACATATTCCACATCGTAAATCTCCACACCGTTTTCCTGTGCAATCGGCTCCAACAGCTCCTGGGTTTTCATTTCATAGGTTTCCCTTCTGGACATCTGCCTCCTCCTTTTTGGTTCTTACACAAAGAAGAAAGAGTGGCGCACGTCCACTCTTACTCTAGTAATCATCGTATTCAAGTTTAGTATAGTACTGCTGTCAGGAAATGTCAACACCTTTTGGACAGCTTTTTAAGCTTTTTCATGCTTTTTCAAGGCTGCACTGCTGCAAGGGCTTCTGTAGAATACTCCTGTGCCAGGCCGGCAACCACCAGACAGCGCCTGCTTCCATCCTTCCCAGTACAGGTAGACAGAGTCAATATCCTGTCCGCTTCCACGGCTTGTGCCTCTTTGCTCTGATAAAAAGCCGGACTGTTTTCCACAGCATGCAAAAAGCTTTCCAGACCCTGGCTGCTTCGGATGCCGTACACATCCGGCAGGTATACATCAGAAAACTCAACCACTGCATAAACAATATATTTTAGTTTTCTTTCTTCTATATAAATGTAGACAGCGCTTTCCTCAGGCTGATCCTGTCCAATGTGGGAGAGACTGCCGAACATGGATCCGTCTTTCATATTATGTCCGTACAATATGGTATTGAAATCAGAAAAATCCTTTCTGTTACAAGAATTGGAATAGATGCTCCCCGAGGCGTCCTCTGCTCCGTCGGAATTGTGATTCAAATAATAGTCGTCTCTCTCGTTTTGCAGCACCGGATACTCCAGCCCGATCTCCGGAATGGATATCCATGCGTAAATGTCAGGATTTTTCTGCCGCAGCGCATCCCAGTCCGGCATTTCGTTTTCCGTCCTGCCCTCCGATGCGTTTTGATCCACTTCTCTGGAGGGAACGTCCTTTGCCGCCCGCTGAAGGGTGCGTTCCTTTTCCCGGCGTTCTGCATCCCTGGCCTGCCTGAGTATCTCTGCCTGCCTGCTTTCATATTCTCTTTGCACCCTTATGCGCTCCGCACCCCAGGCAAGCAGACAGCTGACCGCAGCAAGCGCTGCCAAAGCAGCCGCCAGCAGGGCGGCAAAGCCCATTTTCTTTCTCCCCATGGCGATTTCCCCTAAACTCCTTGTAACAGCAGACGCGCGCCTCCAGACGCACCGCAACGGTCAGACAGGGCGGCCGTGTATGCGGCAGCCCTGTCTGAAAAATTGTATGAGTTTTATGTATGAGCTTTTGCTGTTACTCCTCTTTATTTTTACGATAATTCCAAATCCCTGCAACTGCTGCCATAAGACATAGCGCTGCAGCTGCCAGCGCAAGCTGCCAAGGGACTCTTGCAGCGCCTACAGGCGCCAGTGTGGCTGAAATGACAGGCACATCCACCTTCTCCTGCTCCTCCTGTTCTTCTCCAGCCGTCTCGCCCGAGGTCTCTGTGTCTGCCCTGCCGTCCTGCTGCTGATACATGGACAAACCGCTGTCAAAGGTTTTGGGGGATCTTCTCCCGGCGCTCAGAACCACCTGCTCAAATTGGGCATTGCCTGAATTGTCCCCTTCACCGCCTGATGTATTGCTGTCACCGCCCTGCTGATTTCCATTATTTCCTGAATCTGCAGCCGCTTCCTTCCAGCCGATTACAAAGGGCGATGCGCTCATAATATGTATTTTCAGTCCGGCCTCTGTCTCCTCAGGTGCGAAGTATTCCATGGTACCCGGCACTGCCCCGTTGCATGCCATGGTAATCAGGTGTCCCACCACAAAATCATGAGCCGCCGAGGAGGTTCCTGCAGGATAGGGAAGAATAAGATCTATACCTGCAGCAGGGAAATTCTCTTCCGTTGCATCCTCCCAGGTATTTCCGCCGTCAAAGCTGACCCGTACCTTCACCTCCAGCGCCGCCGCATTCCCAGCAGCAACACCGCTTAAAATTCTGCCCGCTTCACTGCCGGAAACTTTTCCCACAAGATAAGCCGTAAGCTCCTCTACCGTACTGCAGCCAGCGGCCTCCTTCACCGCCTTCGTCAATACAGACTCAGGCAGCGTTTCCAGAATATCCGCTTCCGCTACAGCCAGCTCCTGCTTATTGTCAGGCGTCACTGTCACATTCCCCGACGCCGTGCCCTCTAATCTGGCTCCAGTGTCAGAAGGTGCAAGAGCCGTCAGCTCCAAAAATCCGTTCATGTTGATGGTTCCATCCGCATTTCTGGTGATGCCTCCCTGGATGGCGGCAGACACATTCAGGCTCACAAACCAGTCTGCAGCTGCCTGTCTGCCTTCCGCATTGGCGGATTTCACCCCGTCAAAATAGTAATTTGTGCTTCCATAAATCTGATTGCTATCCTGGGTTCCCTTTACCTTAATCTGCGCCGGCACTGTATTGTCATCTTTAAAGGAGAGCAGCCCCTGGGCCAGGAAATCAGTATTCTTAGCATCATTGGTGTACAGCGCTACATTGTAGGACTCATTATTATAGGAGGTACAGTTATAAACCTGAACGTCCGGGCAGCTGTTGGAATCAATTCCCTTTGCCTTATTGGCAAAGGCAATGCTGTTTTCCAAAGTGTGATAGCCCGAAATGCTGGAGCCTCCCAGCTTGAAGCCATTTCCGTTTCCGGCATTGACCTCGTTTCCGCTCTCATCCATCACATATCCGTTCTTAAATGCCACGCTGTTGCGGATTACTACCTTACCGATAGGCCCGCTTTCCACCTTTGCGAACAAATCCCAGCCGTCGTCTGCATTGTAGGCCGCAATACAGCCGTCAAATACATTTCCATCGGCAATGGTCAGCTTGGCCGCAAAGCCGTCCGCATCCTCATATCCCGCATCCGCGTTCAGATAAGAGGTGCAGTTGAGAATCAGGTTATCGGAAGGCCAGTCCTCCCACAAATCAGTACCTTTATAGCGGCTGATCTGAATTCCCGTGTTGCCGTTTTTATAAGCATACAGGTTATCCAGCACATTATGGCTTCCCGACACTTGAATGCCCTTTTGTCCATTGGCAGAATTGGTCACATCAAAGCCCTGGAAATACCAATAGTCCCCCGCCAGCACCATACCTGCACATTTCCCCTGGAAGTCCAGAACCGGTCTTGTGCTTCCCTCCGGATCTGCAATCATATAAATCCTCTGGCTTTCCGTGCCGTCAATTCCTCTGTCCACAGTAACCGTGCTGTCAAGCAGATAGGTTCCCTCCATCAGAATCAGCTTCTGGCCCGGAGCCGCATTTTTCACTGCAGAATAAATATCCATGGGATTTTCTCTGGTTCCCGTAGCGTCTGCTCTTCCGTTTGGACTGATATAAAGATTCAAAAGAGCGCTGGTCTTATACTCCACTGTAAAGGTAAATTTCACCGTCTCGTAGCTGCTTAAGCGCTCATAGGCAGATGGCTTGTAATCCGCATCCGGTGTAAACGTTACTTCAAATTCATTGCTTCCTTTTTCCAGCAGCGCATTTACACGGAATTTCGTGTCTGCATCTACATGCTGTCCAGAAACCACCGGACTTCCGTTCTGATTCGTAATGGTCAGCGTACCGTCCGCATTTCCGTAATAGACCATCTCATATTCAGGCTTATTCGCCGTCTGTGCAGACTCTATGGTATAGCTTGGAGTCACATAGGTGACAGGCCTTTCCTCCGCCGGAGCATCGTCCTCCGGTCTTATGGTGGTCAGCTGCACATTTTTGATATTCACCCTTGCATTTCTGGAGGCAAAAAAGCCTACATAAATATTGTTTGCATCCAGCTTTGTCAGCGCGTCCCCGTCCTCGCCATGATAATATTTATTGGTAGTGGTCTGGCCATTTTCATCCGTATAGCTTAAGAAATAGCCCGTATTATTTCTCTGAATGGTAAGGTGGAAAGTATTCTGCGTGCTGATGTCTCCCATATCAACGCCCTGATTGGTATAGCCTCCCGCCACATTATAAGTCCCAGCTGGCAGTCCGCTTTGGGGCGCCGTTGTTTCCAGAGTGGTCATGGTGG
>NZ_CEWDFQ010000169.1:0-6660 GCF_982438285.1 Acetatifactor sp.
GTGGCGGTTTTGGCGGCATTTGTCCTTTTGATGGCCGCAGAAAGCAGGTTTTCTTTAATGGCTCCCAGACGGCTGTTAAAGAGAGGCGTGTTGATTTTTTTTCCTGTGCTTTTGCTGGGAGGATATGTCCGTCTGCTGCAGTCGGACAGCTTTGTGGCAGATTTCGGGCTCTATGACAAGCTGTTCACCCCAACGGTGATGAACCGCAGGGACGGCAATATTGTGGCATTTTTGATGGAGATGAAGTATATGAATGTGGAGAAGCCCTCCGGCTATTCAGCAAAGGAGACCGGGGAGAGTTATCTGGAAAACACACCAGAGCAGACCACGGCAGCTCTTGAAAATCCGGACAGCGTAAACCGTCCCAATATTATTGTGATCATGGATGAGGCCTTTTCTGATCTGGCCGTGCTGGGAGATTTTAGTGTAAATGAGGATTATATGCCCTTTATACATAGTCTGCAGCAGGGAGCGGATAATACTGTCACGGGATATTTGAATGTATCTGTTCTGGGAGGAAATACTGCCAATACGGAGTTTGAATTTCTTACAGGACATTCCATGGCCTTTCTTCCCCAGGGGAGCGTTGCCTATCAGCAGTATGTAAAAAGGGAGACTCCCTCGTTAGCCTCCTACTTAAAGGACCTGGGCTATTCCACTGTGGCCATTCATCCCTATTATGCGGACGGATGGGACAGAGACCGGGTATATCCTTTGCTTGGCTTTGACCGCTTTTTGTCCAGAGATGATTTTTACGGGGCAGAGAAGCTGCGCAGCTATATTTCCGACAGGGCGGATTTTGCAAAGATTATTGAGCTGTATGAGGAAAAGGAAGCCGGAGAGCCGCTCTTTGTGTTTAATGTGACGATGCAGAACCACAGCGGCTACAGCGAGACCTTTGCAAACTTTACGCCCTCGGTAGCTGTGGAGGGCATTGCTTCGGATACGCTGAATATGTATCTTTCCCTGATAAAGGAGACGGACAGCGCGTTTGAGGAGCTGATTGCTTACTTTTCCCAGGCAGAGGAGGACACCATGATTGTGTTTTTTGGCGACCACCAGCCCGCTGCCTCTGTGAGCAATCCTATTTTAAGGAGTAACGGCAAGAATCCTGACTCTTTATCAGAGGAGGAAAATCTGTTAAGATATAAGGTGCCCTATGTGATCTGGAGTAATTTTGAGATGGACCAGCAAAGCGGTCTGGAGACCAGCGTTAATTATCTTGCGCTGGATGTGCTGAAAAACTGCGGACTTCCCCTGCCCTCTTATCAAAGCGCTCTGGAGGCAGTCAGGGAGGAATATCCTGTGATCAGTGCACTGCAGATCAGAGATAAGGAAGGAAAGTATCTGACCCTTGAGGAATGCGGTCAGGAAATAAATGATTATCAAAGTCTGGAATATTATCTGTTGTTTGATTACGGGAGGCAGTAAGCGCAGCCCAGATCAACAGAGAAAGAGGAAGAGACGATGAAAGGCATAATGAAGTATTTATACAGGGACGAAAAAACCAGAAATGCTGCGGCGCTTACGCTGTCCTTTGTGCTGCCGGTAACGGTTATGCTGTGCCTGTTCGTGATCAGAGGCATTTTCCCATTCGGAGACAGAAGCTTTCTCTTCTCCGATATGTATCATCAGTACATGCCCTTTTTCAGTGAGTTTCTTCACAAGATAAAGGCAGGAGAGGGGCTTTCCTATTCCTTCAATGTGGGCATTGGCTCTAATTTTCTTGCCCTTTATGTGTATTATCTGGCAAGTCCGTTAAACTGGCTTGCCTTTCTATTCCCTGAGGCATATCTCATGGAATTTATGAGCTATCTTGTGGTGGTGAAGATCGGCCTGTGCGGACTGACCTCCTTTTGGTATCTGCAGAAGCATTTTCAGACAAAGGACTGGGGCGTGCTCTTTTTTTCCTGTTTTTATGCCATGTCCGGCTTTGTGGCGGCGTATAACTGGAATATCATGTGGCTGGACTGCATTGTGCTTCTGCCCCTTGTGGTGCTGGGACTGGAGAAGCTGGTGAAGGAAGGGAAGTGTGCCCTGTACTGCGTGAGTCTTGCCCTTTCCATTTTCACCAACTTTTATATTTCCATCATGATCTGTATTTTTCTGGTGCTTTATTTTCTGGCGCTTCTTCTCACGGAAAAAAGAAGATGGAAGATCGTCGGAAATTTTGTGCTGTATTCCCTGCTTGCAGGCGGGATGGCGGCAATTCTTCTGGTGCCGGAGGTATACGCTCTTTTAGAGACGGATTTTGGGGATATGAATTTTCCGGATACCCTCACTTCCTATTTCTCCGTGCTGGATATGCTGGCCAGACACTGCATGTGCGTCACTACAGAGAGAGGGCTGGAGCACTGGCCCAATCTGTACTGCGGAGTGGCGGTGTTTATGCTGCTTCCCATGTATGCCCTGAATCAAAGAATTTCCATTCGGAAGCGGTTTGCCAATCTGGCTTTGGCAGGCATATTTCTTCTCAGCTTCAGCACGAATATGCTGGATTTTATCTGGCATGGCATGAATTATCCCGATTCCCTTCCTGCCAGACAGTCCTTTATCTATATACTTCTTGTGCTGACCATGTGCTATGAGGCCTACAAGCGGGTGGATGAAATTGAGGAAAAGCAGATTTTGTATGGTTATCTGGCTGCCGCCGCCTTTCTTTTGTGCTGTGAAAAATTTATTGACAGCGAGGACTTCGACATTGGCATCGAGATATTGACACTGACCTTTGTGACTATTTATGCGGTGCTTTTGTATCTGCACAGAACCAGAAAGAGCTTTCTGTGGAAGCAGATACTGGCCTTTGCCGCCCTTGTGACCGTGATCGCGGAAAGCAGCATAAATATGGCGAACACAAGTCTCGGAACTACCAGCCGAACGGCCTATCTGGGACAGCAGGAGGACTATAGAGCGCTTTATCAGTGGACCAGACAGCAGGAGGAGGGCTTTTACCGGCTGGAAAAATTCTCCAGAAAGACAAAGAACGATGGTACGCTCACTGGATACCCCACGGCGTCGGTGTTTTCCTCCACCATGAATTCTTATGTGATGGATTTGTACAAAAGGCTGGGAATGAGGCACAGCAAGGTGTATTATGGTTTTGACGGAGCTACGCTGTTTTCCTCCGCTTTGCTGAATGTAAAATATATGTTCGGCGAATCGGAAAAATTTGAAAATGAGGCATTTTCCCTGGCAGAGCAAAGCGGCGATATCTTTTTGTATGAGTGCACGTATACCCTGCCCTTTGGCTATGTGGCTCCTTCCGGGTATGATCTGCCCGAGGGATTTTCAGGGGACGGCATCCGCCTTCAGAATCAAATGGTAAAGGATTTGGGAATAGAGGAAGATTTGTTTACGGAGGCTGCCACGGAAGCTTCCGGAGACAATGTGCGCATTACGGCGAAAGAGTCTGGTATTTATTATGCCATGCTGACGGCCTCCGGCACCAGCAAGGCAGAGCTGATCGGCGGCAGCCTGGAGACCCATACCTTCTCTGACTTAAAGGATGGTTCCATTCTTTATCTGGGATATCTGCAGGAGGGAGACAGCGTCACGCTTACCAATGGAGATGATGAGGATGAGAGCCCCAAAATTTTGGCGGAGGGCTATCTGTGCCACACGGATGTGCTGGAGCAGGCTTTGGAGGTATTGTCCAGGCAGCAGCTTGAATGGGTGGAATACGACAGCCGAAATATCAACGCAAGCCTCTCTTTGAAAGAGGCGGGAAGGCTGATTTTGTCGGTGCCTTATGAGGACGGATGGCGTGTCTGGATCAATGGAAGGGAAGTGGAGCCTGTTTTATTTGGGGGAACGCTTATGGCTTTTGACCTGGAGGCAGGGGAATATTCTATTTCGCTGCATTATACGCCTGAGGGAGCCTGGGCCGGGATCTGTCTGACGGTATTGAGTATCTGTGTGTTTGGCGCATTGGCCATAAGAGGATATGCAAAGAGCAGAAAAATGAAACATGAAAAAAAGGAAGAAGCCTGAAAAATGAGGCATGAGGTGGAGTATGGAGTATGTAGAAAAGAAAAAGACAAGGATTGACGACGTAAAGAGGACATTGATGATCCTGGTGGCTTCCATAATTATGGCTGTCAACCTGAAAAGCTTTGTGCGGGCAGGGGGACTGATACCGGGCGGTTTTAACGGCCTTACCAGGCTGCTGCAGGAGACAAGCCTTCTCTTTTTTGGGGTGGAGCCTCCTTTCAGTGTAATCAACTTTGTGCTGAACGCAGTGCCCGCCGTCTTAAGCTTTCGGTTCATCGGAAAGAAATTTACGGGGTATTCCTGCCTGATGATTGTGCTGTCCAGTATTCTGACGGACGTGGTGCCGGCTTTTTCGGTGACTACAGACATTCTGCTGGTGTCTGTGTTCGGAGGTCTTCTCAACGCAGTGGCTATCAGTATCTGCCTGTTTGCCGGGGGCACCAGCGGAGGGACGGATTTTATCGCTATTTTTCTTTCTGAGAAATTCGGCATTGATTCCTGGAATTATATTTTTGCAGGAAATGTGGTAATTCTTGTGATCGCCGGAATGCTGTTTGGATGGGAAAAGGCTCTGTATTCCATTATTTTTCAGTTTGCCTCCACCCAGGTGCTGCAGACGCTGTACAAGCGCTACCAAAAGCAGACCCTGTTGATTGTGACGCAAAAGCCGGAGGAGGTTTATGAGGCCATTGCGGAGATCACCCATCATGACTCCACCCTGATCAAGGGAGTGGGCTGTTATCTGAAAAAGGATTGCAATATTTTGTATTCTGTGGTGGGCCGGGATGAGGTGCGGAAGGTGCTAAACTGCGTCAAAGAAACAGATCCCCTTGCCTTTGTGAATACCATACGGACAGAAGGGCTTACGGGAAGATTTTACCAAAGACCAAATGACTGACAAAAAAAGTACAGAAGCCCTTGACATTTGAGGAAAAGAAGAGTATGCTGAACTTACTTGAGAAACCAAGGAACAGGAAGAGTAGCCGTTTGAAACAGACACAGAGAGCCTCATGGGGTGGAATTGGGGCATTGGGAAGAGCGGTGAATGGGCCTGGGAGGGCGATTTGAAACCGGAAACGGAAGTAGAGGAGACGTGGCTGCACGTTACAGCAGGACGTGTATGATGGTACACGGCAGAGAGCATTTCCACGAAAGGATGTCTCCAAAAGGAATGGAGAGGAATCCCTGAGAGGAGTGAAGTTAGGTGGCACCGCAGAAGTAGATGATACTCCTGTCCTATCGAAAGCAGATAGGCAGGAGTTTTTTTATTCCTGTGAATAAAAATCTGCAAAACATTGGAAATTCAGGAAAGAGAGGTAACAGAACATGGAAAAGAAAATCCCTTACAAAATTTATCTGGAGGAAGAGGAGCTGCCCAGGCAATGGTATAATGTGCGGGCGGATATGATAAAGAAACCGGCTCCCATTTTGAATCCCGGTACCTTAAAGCCGGTAACCGAAGAGGAGCTGTCCGCTATTTTCTGCCAGGAGCTGGCAAAACAGGAGCTGGATGATACCACGCCTTATTTTGATATCCCACAGGAAATTCGCGATTTTTATAAAATGTACCGTCCCTCCCCTCTGGTGAGAGCATACTGCCTGGAGGAAAAGCTGGGAACCCCGGCTCATATCTACTACAAATTTGAGGGAAACAATACCTCGGGCAGCCACAAGCTCAATTCCGCCATTGCCCAGGCTTACTATGCGAAGAAGCAGGGACTTAAGGGCGTGACCACGGAGACGGGAGCGGGACAATGGGGAACGGCTCTGTCCATGGCATGCTCCTACCTGGGACTGGACTGCCAGGTTTATATGGTGAAATGCTCCTATGAGCAAAAGCCCTTCCGCCGGGAGGTAATGCGCACCTACGGAGCGAAGGTAACACCATCTCCTTCCATGAATACCAGCGTGGGTAGAAAGATTAACCAGGAGTTCCCGGGAACCACAGGCTCTCTGGGCTGTGCTATCTCTGAGGCCGTGGAGGCGGCCACCACCCAGGAAGGCTACCGCTATGTGCTGGGCTCTGTGCTTTCCCAGGTGCTGCTGCATCAGTCCATTATCGGTCTGGAGACCAAGGCTGCTTTGGATAAATATGGAGTGAAGGCGGATATGATCATCGGCTGCGCAGGCGGCGGCTCCAATCTGGGCGGCTTGATTTCTCCCTTTGCAGGCCAGATGCTCAGAGGGGAGGCGGACTATCAGATCATCGCTGTAGAACCGGCTTCCTGCCCCAGCCTTACAAGAGGCGTTTACGCTTATGATTTTTGTGATACCGGAAAGGTGTGTCCTCTGGCAAAGATGTATACTTTGGGCTGCGGATTTATCCCTTCCGCCAACCATGCGGGGGGCCTTCGCTATCACGGCATGAGCTCCGTGGTGTCGGAGCTGTATGATCAGGGGCTTTTGGAGGCCAGAAGCGTGGAGCAGACGGCTGTATTCCAGGCGGCTGAGACCTTTGCGAGAGTGGAGGGCATTCTGCCTGCGCCGGAAAGCAGCCATGCCATCAAGGTGGCCATTGACGAGGCGCTCAAGTGCAAGGAGACCGGAGAGGCGAAAAATATTGTATTTGGTCTTACCGGTACAGGCTATTTCGATATGGTGGCATATCAGAGATATAACGATGGGGAGATGAGCGATTACATCCCTACCGACGAGGAATTGGAGAAGTCC
>NZ_CEWDFQ010000170.1:0-6572 GCF_982438285.1 Acetatifactor sp.
AGAGCGCTGCGTTCGGGACGCAGAGGTCGCAGGTTCAAATCCTGTCGCATCGACGAAAGCCCTGACCAGAAAGGACAGGGTTTCTTTTTTATTCCTCTTTTTCGTTTCCCATCCCCCCTGAAATATGCTATTATGAGGAAAAGCCCTTCTCAGGAAAGGATGGTATGTCAATGTATAATCCCCAGCTGGAAACTTTTCTTTGCGTAGCGGAATCCGGAAGCTTCAATAAGGCTGCGGAAAAGCTGTATATCTCCCCGCCCGCTGTCATCAAGCAGATCAACCTTTTGGAGGAAAGCCTGGATTTACAGCTTTTTGTTCGTACACACAGGGGACTTATGCTGACGGAAGCCGGAAAATCACTTTTTCAGGACACAAAATACATCATTCAATACTGCAAGGATTCGGTGACCCGGGCAAAAAACGCCATGCAAAACAGCACAAATGTAATCCGTATCGGCACCTCGCCCATGACGCCAGCCCAGGTGCTGGTGGACCTTTGGCCCAAGCTGCAGGAGAACTGTCCCAACACGAAATTTCAGCTTGTGCCCTTTGATAATACCCCGGAGAACGCCCGGGAAATTTTGGCCAACCTGGGACAGAATATTGATGTGGTGGCAGGCATCTTTGACGAAACCATGCTGAACCTCCGCCAGTGCGCCGGCCTTGAAATTTCACGGGAGCCCATCTGCTGTGCCGTTTCCGTCCATCACAGGCTTGCCCAGAAGGACACATTAACCGTAACAGACCTGTACGGGGAAAATCTGATGCTTATGCGCAGGGACTGGAGTCATTATGTGGATATGCTGCGGGATGATTTGTGGAAAAACCATCCGCAGATTCACATTGTAGATTTTGACTTTTATGATGTTGCAGCCTTCAACCAGTGTGAAAACAACAACTGCGTCTTGATGGCAGTAGAAAACTGGAGGTACGTGCACCCTCTGTTGAAAATCCTTCCGGTGGACTGGGGGTATACTATCCCCTTTGGTCTGCTCCATTCTCTCAATCCCTCCCCGGCAGTGAAGCAGTTCCTCCGGGCAGTGGAGAAAACAGCAAAATTATAAACGATTTTTACTATTAACTTTTAAGTAAATACTGATTAACCAATCGAGACTTCTGCGGAGGTCTCGATTTTTTTATAATAAGATCAGAGAAAGGCGGGTGAAAAAATATGAGAAAAGAAGCTTCCTTTGCTCTTGGGCTCTGCCTTATGCTCTGCCTGTCCGGATGCGGTAGTGCAAAGCGGCAAAAGGATCAGGAGCCCACGAAGCCTGCAGAGGCCGCACAGTCCTCACAGGTCACGCAAGCCCCACAGGCCGCCCAGGCGGACGGCGCATCCTTTACAACAGATACCAAAATAGAGGACGTCATAAACGATCCTGCCTTCGAAGAATATGGGCGGCGGATTCGCCTATGTGGGAGCTATGCAGGACAGTTTTCCTCATGTCTTAGAGCTGTCCAAACAGGGCTACAATGCCTTCGCACTGATTTACCGTCCAGGGGCACAGACCGCCTGCGAGGATTTGGCCCGGGCCATCAGCTTTATTTTTGAAAACGCTAAAGAGCTTCAGATAGACACCGACTGTTACTCTCTTTGGGGCGGCTCTGCAGGCGCCAGGATGGCGGCCTGGCTGGGCTCCTATGGACCGGCTGCTTTCGGCGGAGAGGATCTGCCAAAGCCTGGCGCGGTGCTTATGCAGTACACAGGCCATTCTGATTATACGGAAAATGACCCTCCCACCTTTGCCTGTGTGGGTGAAAATGACGGCATTGCAAGCTGGCGCACCATGGAAAAACGTCTCCAGGCCTTAAGCAGCTTAGGCATCCCCACCGAGTTTCATCATTATCCGGGCCTAGGCCATGGTTTTGGTCTGGGTACGGGCACCGCAGCGGAGGGCTGGCTGGATGAGGCTGCAGCCTTTTGGGAAGCGCAAATGTAGAAGCAAGATCAAGCAGAAAGGAATGATTTTATGAATAACTTTATTTTTCAAAATTCCACTCAGGTCTATTTTGGAAAGGGCTGTGTGAAGGAATATCTTTCCTGTCTGACCAGGGACGCCTCCACCCTGCTGCTGGCCTATGGCGGCGGCTCCATCAAGAAAAACGGCGTCTATGATGAGGTAGCAGGCATCTTAAAGGAAGCTGGAAAGACCGTCGTGGAATTTTCCGGAATTATGGCAAACCCCACCTATGCCAAGGTTAAGGAGGGGGCAAGGCTTGCCCGGGAAAGCAATGTGGATATGATTCTGGGCATCGGGGGCGGTTCCGTTATGGACTGCTGTAAGGCGGTATCCCTTGCCGCCCGGTATGAGGGAGATATCTGGGACGACTTTTGGGCGCAGCCCGGTGTCATCGAGACAGAGCCCCTGCCCCTGGGCGTGATTGTCACCGTGGCCGGCACCGGCAGCGAGTGCAACGGCGGCGCCGTCATCACCAATGAGGAGAAAAAGGTCAAAACCGGACGGGATTATCCGAAATTAAATCCTCGTTTTGCCCTGATGGACCCTTCCTATACCTACAGTGTGCCCAAAAGGCAGATGGTATCCGGCGGCTTTGACATTTTGAGCCATATCATGGAGACCTATTTCAGCGAGCCCAATGAGGACAATGTCTCCGATGATATTATGGAGGCGCTGATGAGAAGCGTCATTCTCAACCTGCGCTCCGCCATCCAGAATCCCAAGGATTATAACGCCCGCAGCAATCTGATGTGGGATTCCACCATGGCGGAAAACCGTATTATCAAGATGGGTAAAAAATGCGACTTCCAGTGCCACAACATGGAGCATCAGCTGGGAGCCTACACCGACTGTAACCACGGCTGCGGTCTGGCGGTTCTGCACCCTGTTTATTATCGGCATATTTACCAAGAAGGGCTTTCCAAGTTTGTCCGCTTTGCACAAAATGTCTGGGGCATTGCCCGGGACGGGAAAACTGACGAGGAGCTTGCCCTGGCCGGTATCGACGCCCTGGCTGATTTTATAAAAGAGATCGGCCTGCCCACCTCACTGCGAGAGCTTGGCGTTTCCGATCAGGCTATGCTGAAGGAAATTGCCGATTCCTGCGCTATCTCGCCGGGCAGCTACAAAAAGATGACCCCGGAAGAGATTCTTGAAATATTAAATGAATGCTTTTAAATGAAAGGAGACTTTATTATGAAAAAATTGACTGCATCTTTTATGGCCCTTGTACTGGCCTTTGGTCTTGCCGCCTGCGGCAGTACAGAGGCATCTGTTTCCTCCACTTCTCAGGAAACTGCATCTCCCTCCACTGAGGCGCAGGCTTCTGTGCCGGAATCCTCTGGAGCGGAATCTGCCGCAGAGGAATCCTCTCCGCAGGAAAGCACTGCCGCGTCTGAGGAGGCCAATGCTGCATCCGCGGAGACTTCCTCAGAAGATGCTGCAGAAGCTGGAAAAACGCTGGTGGTATATTTTTCCGCTACCGGCAACACAGAACGGGTGGCGGAAGTGATTGCCGAAACCACCGGCGGAGAATTATTCCAGCTGGAGCCTGTTGAGCCTTATACTGATGAGGATTTGAATTATAACGATGATAACAGTCGTGTGTCCCAGGAGTACGCCGATGAAAGCCTGCGAGATGTGGAGCTGGTGGCTGACACAGTAGATGATTGGCAGGATGTGGATACCGTCTATATCGGTTACCCTGTGTGGTGGGGGATCGCGGCATGGCCGGTGAACACCTTCGTGGAGGCCAATGATTTTACCGGAAAGACCGTCATTCCCTTCTGTACATCGGCAAGCTCCGGCTTGGGCGAAAGCGGTGAACTTCTGGCGGAGCTGGCCGGTACCGGCGACTGGCAGGAAGGCATGCGATTCCGCTCCAGTGTTTCAGAGGAAGATGTGGCAGCCTGGGTGGAGAGCTTAGAGTAAAATTAAATATACAAACTATAAAGGAGACATGGTTCAACAGTGGACCGTGTCTTTTTAATTATTGGGTATATACGTTAGCGAATATCTGATTGAAAATAAAAAGTCAGTTTGCTATACTTTAAAACAAGATTTTGGTATAACAATAATAAATTAGTTGGCATTTGAAACTATATCAAAAAACAGAAACTATTTCGTGAAATATGCAGTAATCATATGTGGAAACAGCAATGAGAGCATAATATCATAATATAATGAGATTTCAAAGAAGAAGGGAGGATATCCATGGCAGAAAACCAAAACACTGAATGGAAGGAATCCTGGCGTGATGAGTATTTGAAATGGATCTGTGGTTTTGCAAATGCTCAAGGCGGCAAGATATATATTGGAACCGATGACAATGGAAATGTCATCGGCGTACAGGATAGCAAAAAGCTGTTGGAAGATATCCCCAATAAAGTGAGGGATATTCTTGGCATTATTGTGGATGTTAATCTGCTGACCCAAGATGGTAAAGATTACATTGAGATATGTGTGAATCCGAGCAGTTATCCCATAAATTATAAGGGTGAGTACCATTATCGCAGCGGCAGTACAAAGCAGCTTCTCAGGGGAGCTGCTTTGACAGAGTTCTTATTGTCTAAAACCGGATATAAATGGGATGCAGTTCCGGTGGATGGTGTTACGGTTGACGATTTAGACAAAGAGAGTTTTGACATTTTCCGGCGTGAGGCTCTGCGAAGCGGTCGTATGACAGAAGAAGATTTGAATATGAGTAACGAGCAGCTTTTGGATAGCCTCGGCCTTCTTGAACATGGTAAGCTGAAACGAGCGGCAATTCTCTTATTCCATCGAAATCCGGAAAAGTGGGTTACGGGTGCATATATCAAAATCGGATATTTTGGCGAGGGATCTGATCTGCGTTATCAGGATGAGATTCATGGTTCTCTGTTTATTCAGGCGGACAGGGTTATAGAACTGATATATCTGAAATATATGAAAGCAATGATATCTTACGATAACGTTACCAGAATTGAGACTTATCCTCTTCCCAAAGCAGCTGTCAGAGAGGCGGTATATAATGCGATTATCCATTCCAATTATGCGGCGCTGGTTCCAATACAAATCCGGATACATGAGGATGCAGTATATATCAGTAATGACTGTGTTTTCCGGTTGGATGGACCGTGGAAACATTGATGGAGCGTCATCGGTCACAGCCCTATAATCCCAATATTGCTAATGGATTTTTCCGGGCAGGATATGTGGAAACATGGGGACGTGGGATAGAAAAAATATGTGAGGCCTGTAAAAAACATGGTGTTCCAATGCCGGAATATACGCTTCATTTAGAAGACATTATGGTGAAATTTACGCCTTTAGGACATCAGGACATTTTAAAAGATCAAAATGTCCTAATAAATGACCCGTTAGAGAAAGTAGTATTATCAGCAATAAAAGAAAATTCTCATGTAACACAGGCGCAGCTTTCCACAAAACTAAACCGCTCTGATAGACAAATAAGAAGAATTTTAAAAGAACTGAGAGAAAAAGGGATTATCGAGCGTATTGGCAGCCGCAAATCAGGACAATGGATTTTAAAATAGTAGAAAATATCGTTGAAACGAGGTGAACAGGCATGAACTACGATATGCTTTACGATAAAAAGGAGCAGCTTGCTAAGGTCAGGGGCAGCATTTTGCCGGAGGCGCTGGAAAGCTTTGAAAGAAGTTTTGACATTGAATATGCACACAATTCCACCGCTATCGAAGGAAACACCCTGACGCTGATCCAGACAAAGGTGATTCTGGAAGACGGTCTTTCCGTTGGCGGAAAAACACTTCGTGAGATTTATGAGGTGGCGAATCATGCAAAGGCTTTCTCTTTTGCAAAAAAATGTGTTGCGGAAGGAAGGCCTTTGGACGAGCCAACTACCAAGGATATTCACGCATTGCTGATGGAAAACATTCTTGTGAGAGGCGTTCACCGCAATGTGGAAGTCCGCATTTCCGGCGCAGGCTTTAAGCCACCGGCGCCAAATGAAAGTTCAGCCAGATTAAAAAATTTTTCGTGGATCTGCCACACCGAATGGATCTGAATCCTGTCGAGCTTGCAGCTTGGACGCACGCTGAGTTTGTAAAAATTCATCCGTTTGTGGATGGGAATGGCACAGTTTCCCACATGCTGATGAACTACCAGCTTATAGCAAAAGGTTTTCTCCCCGTCTCCATTGCAAAGGAAAACCGGCTGGATGAGTACCTTGCCCTCATCAGCGAACAGACCGCGGAGGAGGCCTCCCCAACACAGACCCTATAAATCATCCTAACGTATCGGACCGTGGGCAGACGCCTGCGGTCTTTCTTTCTGCAGAAATTTCCCGGCAGGTGCTTCCATTCCCTGAAAACCATAGTCTGGAAGGCGGAAATGAAAAACGAATTGCAATCCTATGTGCTTCTTGATATAATAATAGTTAGTTATTACTAACTCATTCGTGCATAGGAGGATACCAATATGTTTACTGTCCGTCCATATAAGGAAGAAGACGCTGCGGCCTGCGGGGATTGCTTTTACGAAGGATTCTTTTCATGCTCTGTGGATCAGAACGATAAAATACATTTCAGCAAGGCCCTGGCAGCTCAGTATGAAACAAAAAAGCACTATGGCCGTTGGTGTAAAATGTTCCTC
>NZ_CEWDFQ010000171.1:0-6552 GCF_982438285.1 Acetatifactor sp.
CATCAGAGTGCATACGTCCCATAGTATCTGTCATACCGTAGGAAGCAGGACCTGCAGCCATATTATCAGGATGCAGGGTACGTCCTGTACCGCCGCCGGATGCAACGGAGAAATACTTCTTTCCCTGTTCGATACATTCCTTCTTGTAGGTTCCTGCAACGGGATGCTGGAATCTGGTGGGATTGGTAGAGTTTCCGGTAATGGAAACATCAACCCCTTCCTTGTGCATAATAGCAACGCCCTCGCAAACATCGTTTGCACCGTAGCAGTTTACCTTTGCGCGCAGTCCATCGGAGTAAGACTTGCGGAACAATTCCTTTACAGTGTTTGTATAAGGATCATACTCTGTCTCAACAAAGGTAAAGCCGTTGATGCGGGAAATAATCTGTGCAGCGTCTTTTCCGAGGCCGTTCAGAATCACACGCAGCGGTTTCTTGCGGACCTTGTTTGCCTTCTCTGCAATACCGATAGCTCCCTCTGCAGCCGCGAAGGACTCATGACCTGCCAAAAAGCAGAAGCATTCAGTCTCCTCCTCCAGCAGCATCTTTCCAAGATTGCCGTGTCCAAGGCCCACCTTACGGGTGTCTGCTACGGAGCCGGGGATACAGAAAGCCTGCAGACCCTCGCCGATTGCAGCGGCTGCATCCGCCGCTCTTCTGCAGTCCTTTTTGATTGCAATGGCAGCGCCTGTTATGTAAGCCCAGCAGGCATTTTCAAAACAGATAGGCTGAATGCCTTTAATCTGATTGTAAACGTCAAGACCGGCATCCTTGGTGATCTTTTCAGCCTCTTCCAGAGAAGCGATGCCATAGCTGTTTAACACGGAATTGATTTTGTCAATTCTTCTTTCATATGATTCAAATAATGCCATCTTACTTGTCCTCCTAATGAAGTTTCACTTCTACACTTACTCTTTTCTGGGATCGATAATCTTTACTGCATCGGCTACGCGGCCATACTGTCCCTTTGCCTTTTCCCATGCAGTGTTGGGGTCGTCGCCCTTCTTGATGAAATCAGTCATCTTTCCAAGACTTACGAACTGATAACCGATAATCTGATCCTCTGCGTCAAGAGCGATACCTGTCACATAGCCTTCCGCCATTTCCAGGTAACGAGGACCCTTTTTCAGTGTGCCATACATGGTGCCTACCTGGCTTCTTAAGCCCTTGCCCAAATCCTCCAGGCCGGCGCCAACAGGAAGTCCATCCTCTGAAAATGCGCTCTGAGAACGTCCATAAACGATCTGCAGGAACAGCTCTCTCATGGCAGTGTTGATTGCATCACATACCAGGTCTGTATTCAGAGCCTCCATAACAGTTCTGCCAGGCAGAATTTCAGCAGCCATTGCTGCGGAGTGGGTCATGCCGGAGCAGCCGATGGTCTCTACCAGAGCCTCCTGAATAATACCCTCCTTAACATTCAGGGTCAGCTTGCAGGCGCCCTGCTGAGGCGCACACCAGCCCACACCATGAGTCAGACCGGAAATATCCTTAACTTCTTTTGCTTTTACCCATTTCGCCTCTTCCGGAATGGGAGCACAGCCGTGAGCAACACCCTGCGCTACTGGACACATTTCTTCAACTTCCTTTGAATAAATCATGTGAAATCTCCTTTCAAATCTGCATCTTACAATATTATTGATAAAATAATATCATAATCCTCGTGTTCATTCTCTCATATTTACACTGAAAAATCCAGAGTATTTTATGATTTTTTACATTTTTTGTAACAGCTTGGCCATAAGAGGATAATTCCTGGGCATGGGTGCTTGCACACAATGCACAGGGATTACCCTCTTATGAGCGGAGCGCCCTCAAATGAAATAAAAGCTGCGCCGCCTTGGCGGCGTCGGATGCGAAGCAGCCGCTTTTATGAATGTAGAGGGTTCTACGCCAGCATCATCCTGTCATTTGCGAATTCCCCGCCGCTGACCTCCTCAAATTTCGTCAGCAGATCCGCCACCTTGAGGGATTTCTTTTCTTCTCCGGACACATCGTATATGATTTTTCCCTCGTGCATCATCACAAGGCGGTTTCCCAGGCGGATGGCATCCTTCATATTATGGGTTACCATCAGAGCTGTCAGATGATTTTCGCCAATTATTTTTTCGGTGATTTCCAGCACGATCCTTGCGGTTTTAGGGTCCAGCGCCGCCGTATGCTCATCCAGCATAAGAAGCCTCGGCTGCTGCAGCGTAGCCATCAAAAGGGTAAGGGCCTGTCTCTGCCCGCCGGACAACAGCCCAACCTTGGAGGTCATGCGCTCCTCCAGACCCAGCCCCAGGCTTTTCAGCTTTTCATGATAAAATTCTTTCTCGCTTTTTGTGATTCCCCATTTAAGTCCTCTTGAGCGTCCCCTGCGGTAAGCCAGGGCAAGATTTTCCTGTATTTCCATGCCTGCAGCCGTGCCCTTCATGGGATCCTGAAACACTCTGCCCAGGTACTTTGCCCTGGCATATTCAGGCATGCGGGAAAGGTTTATCTGAACCTTGTTTTCTTCTCCGTCCTTGGTAAAAAGCATATCCTCTATCAGAATTTTACCGGCATCTATCGGGTAAACTCCGGCAATCATATTCAGCATAGTGGATTTTCCGGCCCCGTTCCCGCCGATCACGGTGACAAAATCGCCATCGTTTAAAACAAGATCAATACCGTTCAGAGCACGCTTTTCATTGATCGTGCCTTTGTTAAAGGTTTTGTAAACATTGCTCAGCTCTAACATTACAGATTTCCTCCATCCTCCGAGTAAGCCTTATGTACGCGCCACTTGGACGCCGCAACAGGAATGCACAGGGCAAGCGCCACAAAAATAGCGGAAAACAGCTTCATGTCGTTTGCATCCAGACCAATGCGCAGCACCAGCGCACGAATTACAAAGTAAACAACGCTTCCCAGCACTGCAGAAATCAGCTTAGCCCAAAAGCTTACAGCCTTTCTCATGAGCACATCTCCGATGACGATTGCCGCAAGTCCGATCACGATGGCTCCGGTTCCCATGCCGATATCAGCGTATTTCTGCTGCTGGGCCACCAGAGCGCCGGACAAGCCTACCAGTCCGTTGCTCAGTGCAAGCGCAATGATCTTGGTAATTTTTGTGTTGCAGCCCAGGGCGCGGATCATGTCCTCATTGTTTCCGGTAGCGCGCATGGCGGAGCCAAGCTCGGTGCCAAAAAACCAATACAGCAGAAGAATCAAAATAACCGCCACGGCCAGTCCCACAATCAAGGCAGCCCAGCCGTTGGAGAGTCCCGTAAGATCGCTGAACTGGGAAATCATGGTATCTACCTTCAAAAAAGGAGTGTTGCTTTTTCCCATAACACGCAGATTAATAGACCAAAGTCCAAGCTGTGTCAAAATACCTGCAAGGATTGCCGGAATATCAAAAGCCGTGTGCAGCATGCCCGTCACCAGTCCCGCAAGCGCCCCGGCAAGCAGCGCAAGCAGGGAAGCCAAAAAGGGGCTGTAACCCTTTTCCACCACAAAGAGAGCACAGACACAGCCCCCCAGGGCAAAGCTCCCGTCCACTGTCAGGTCTGCAATATCCAAAATCTTATAGGTAATATAGACCCCAAGAACCATAACCCCCCACAAAATACCCTGGGATACCGCTCCCTGCATTTGAATCAAAAATGCACTCATAATCAAACCATACCTTTCCTGCTGGAACGCTTTCCTGCTGAAACGCGTCCACGCATTAATGTCTCAAAGATAATAATAAAGAATTTATATCATAAACGCAAGCTATTTTTCATATTATGACGGCAATTGTGACATCAAAAAGAGGAAGGACAGAAAAGAATCTCCTTCTGCCCTTCCCCTCTTCATTTTATGGTACGCTTCAGAACTGTATTTATTTCTTTTATTCATCCAGCACGGACAAATCCACTCCAAGAGCCGCAGCGGTCTCTTCATTTACGGTAAGCTCACACTTGGAGGCGTCAAGATAGCCGATAGGCATTTCTGCGGGAGAAGCTTCTCCCTTCAAAATGGAAACTGCCATTTCTCCTGCAAGGTAGCCAAGCTGGTAATAATCGATACCATAGGTTGCAAGGCCGCCAGCCTCCACCATGCCTGCCTCGCCGCAGATAATGGGAAGTCCGTTGTCGGTGGCAACCATAGATACGGTAGCCATGCCCGCCGCTATGGTATTATCGGTAGGCGCATAAATTACGTCCACCTTTCCCACCATAGATTCCACTACGGTCTGAATTTCGTTAGAGCTTGAAACGGTGAAGGTCTCACTGGAAAGTCCCTTTTCCTCGCAGGCTGCAATAGCCATCTCAGCCTGAATCTGAGAATTTGCCTCTGCAGAACAATACAAAATCCCTACTCTCTGCGCATCGGGGAAAATTCTGGTGAGCAGATCGATCTGCTCTGTCACAGGGGTCAGGTCGGAGGTTCCGGTCACATTGGTTCCGGGAGCCTCATTGTCATTCACCAATCCCGCCTCGGCATAATCTGTAATGGCAGTGCCTACAATGGGAATCTCCGAAGTAGCTCCGGCTACCGCCTGTGCCGCAGGAGTGGCAATGGCAAGAATCAGATCATTCTCCTCGCTTACAAGCTTTGTGGCAATGGTCTGACATGCGGACTGGTCATTCTGGGCGTTCTGCTGATCTACCTCGTAGCTGATGCCGGAAGCGTCCAGAGCCGCAATAAAGCCCTCATTGGAAGCATCCAGAGCTGCATGCTCTGTCAGCTGAAGCACACCTACCTTATAGGTCTGTCCGTCTGCTGTCTGCTCTGTGGAAGAAGCGCTCGTCTCTCCCGTCTGGGTCTGGGCAGAAGCTTCCGTCTGTTCCTGTGTTGCGCCGCTTTGGGCCGTTTCGCTGCCGGAGCAGGCTGTGAGCATAGACGCAGCCATCACCGCAGCCAGAAAAATAGACATTTTTTTTCTCATAATAAATTCTCCCTTGTTTTTTACTTTAACGCATGAACGTATTAATGCGTTAGTGCAAGCTAGCACTAGAAAAAATATACAACAAGGGAGAAAATAAGTCAATGGTTATTTCCTTTTTGCAACAATTTCCTTTTGAGATTTAAAGATGCTGTCAGCCGGAACCACACCTCTTACCATGGAGGCAGGGTAGATGTTGGAATTTCTTCCCACCACTGTTCCGGGGTTAAGCACGCTGTTACAGCCTACCTCCACGCAGTCTCCCAGCATAGCTCCCATTTTCTTTAAGCCGGTTTCCAGAAAGTCCTCCTTTCCCTTTACCGTTACAAGGGTCTTGTCACTTTTTACATTGGAGGTGATGGAGCCTGCACCCATATGCGCCTTAAAGCCAAGAATGCTGTCCCCTACATAATTGTAGTGGGGAACCTGCACTCTATTAAAGAGAACCACATTTTTCAGCTCTGTGGAATTCCCTACCACAGCGCCCTTTCCCACAATGGCGTTTCCCCGAATGTAGGCACAGTGTCTGATCTCAGCCTCCTCATCGATGATCAGCGGACCATTTAAGCAGGCTGTAGGGGCCACACGGGCGCTTTTTGCCACCCAGATGTCTTCTCCCCTCTTTTCGTAAAATTCCTCCGGAAGCCTCTTCCCCAGCTCAATGATAAAATCATGAATCTTTGGCAGAACCTCCCAGGGATATTCCGCTCCCGCAAAAAGCTCTGCCGCAATGGTCTCCTTTAGGTCAAACAGATCATAAATTGTAATATTCTCCATATTATCATTCCTTTCCGCAGACTCATGCTGCCCTATATTTTACTGTTTGCTGCTGTAATTGGCCTCCGCCGCCTGAAACTGGGTGTAAAGCATCCTCTGATTGTTCATCTGTTTTACGATATTGGTTCTCCTGGTCACAAAATCCGACAGCTTTTTCATATATTCCTCCGGCGTTATCTCTCCGTCCGCCACAAGGGTGAGTCCCTTTTCCCAGCTTGCGGTCAAGGCAGGATCAAGAAGGGGCTTGATGGAGCTGTTTACCACATCGTAGACCATCTCGCCCATCAGGGTAGGCGTGAGAACCTGGCTCTTTTTATTCAGTGCAAGGTATTCAATATTTACCAGCTTTTTTAATATTTCCGCCCTGGTGGCACTGGTGCCGATACCGCTTCCCTTGATCTGGGCCCTCAGCTCCTCATCCTCAATAAACTGTCCTGCATTTTCCATGGTGAGAATTATGCTTCCCGAGGTGTACCGCTTGGGGGGAGAGGTTTCTCCCTCCTTGATCTCATAATTCTCAGCCTGAAGCTTATGCCCCTTTTTCAGGCCGGACAAAAGCCCTACCAGCTCACTGTCGCATTTTTCCTCCCCTTCCTCCTTTTCCTGTATCTTAAAGGAATAGGCCAAAAGCTTCAGATATCCCTCCTCTTCCAGCACCTTGAAATTTGCAAAAAAGCGTTCCTCCTTTACCCTGATCACAAGAGCGAATTTCCGATATACAGCCGGAGGATAAAAGATGCTCAGGAATCGTCTGGCAATGATTTCATATACCTTTACAGAAACCGGAGGCAGCGACGAAAGATTGTTCAGTCCCTGGCCTGTGGGAATAATGGCATAATGGTCTGTAATCTGCTTATCGTTCACATAACGGGTTTTGGC
>NZ_CEWDFQ010000172.1:0-6542 GCF_982438285.1 Acetatifactor sp.
GTATTAAATATTTGCCATTATTCGCGATAATCAAATCATTTTTTAGATCAGGAAACTTATTTCTGAATTCTCCATTCACCCGGGAATTTAATGCGTGGTTTTGCAATTTACTGCCCCCATACAGTCCCCGGTAAAAGTGGAACAACTGCATATAATCATAACCACCAAATTGCCTATATACATCAGGTTTATCATAATAATCGCTTTGATAAAAATGCAGTATGGCATATATTGCATAAATATTAGCAAGACTCTTCCTTGTCTTACTCCCCTTATGTACTGCTTTCATTTTCTTATCAAGATATTGCAGCAAATAACTACTTCCATAGATGTCTGCATATTGATCCGGGAAATCTTCTTTTAAAATTTCTAATACAAATTTTTCCGTTATCTTCACCTCACTGACTTCTTGCATATTTTGACTTTGCTTTTGTCTTGCGCCTCTTCTCTTTTACAAGTAATTTTCCATTAAATTCTGTTGCTATTCCCGTGCGGCGAAGCCCTATCTCAAAATATTCTTCATTTATGTCTATGCCAATGCCAATTCTTCCTAAACGAGCAGCAACTGCAGAGGTAGTAAAAGAGCCTGAAAATGGATCTAAAATAACATCGCCAACATTAGACGAAGCCTTAATAATGCGTTCCAACAACGCTTCTGGCTTTTGCGTTGGGTGGTTTTCGTATTCATCCATTTTAAAGCGAACACGATTAAAATTCCAAACATTACCTGGGATTTTCTCTGCATTATATGGCTTAGGCGGATCTTTTCTATAATCAATTAACTTTCTTTGTGCTCCAGTTTTAGCTTCAACCAAAATAGCTTGTTGATTAAATGTGTATTTTGCCTTGCTGTTTTTATTTATCATCAAAATCGGCTCATATAACGAACCAAATATTTTTTTAGACTGTACACCTGAACTGTCATAGGACCACACGATACGGCATAGTACATTATATTTTTGGGAAACATAAACGTCCAGATACGCCATATGTTGTGTAGCTGTCATAAAATACATTGTACCATTGCAAGAAAGCACTCTCATGCATTCATCAATCCAGCATTTACACCAATTAATATATTGTTCAATGGTGCTCCATTTATCCTGGTTATTGCCAAAATTCTTTCCTATGTTATATGGTGCATCCGCAAATATCAGATCGACAGAACCATCCTTTATATAGTGAAGTACCTCAAGACTATTTCCCAATATAGCCATAGAATTGTCGTTGTGCATTTCTATAATCTCTGTTTTATCAACAAACAAACTATCAAAATCAAATCTTTTTGTCTGAATTTCTTCCCTGTCTGATCTCTCAATGAAGATATTGCTTGCTTCCATTGTCGCTGCCTCCCTTGCACTTCCATTTCATCCTACGGCTCCTGAAGCATATATTAAATATATCGCATGAAACTACTTTTTTCAACCTCTAACAAAATTTCCCCCTTTCACAAAATTCAGCCTTTATAAACATTACTTTTTAACTTTTAGGACAAAAGAAATCCAATTATCTTTTTCCACCATTATATTTCTGCAAATCAAATCACACTTCAATTCCTCACATAAATACTTCAAATGATATAATCCCACTCCTCTTTCAATACTTTTGGTACTTTGTCCTAGGACAAACCACTTTTCTATCTCATTATATGGCACATAGGGAAAGGGATTTCTTACTTCATACTCATATCCCGTCCCTGCCTCTCTAATCTCAAAGTGTATCCTAGAGATCGTATCTTGCTTATCCTTCACGGCCTCTACTGCATTATCAAATAAAATTCCCAGCATCTGAATTATATAGTACGCCGGTATTACTGTATGAAAAGATTCCACTTCTATTTTATATGTAATTTCCGCTTCCTCCTCCAATTCTGTAAGCTTTCCATATAAGAACCCAGTTAATATGCTGTCTTCTAGTATGAGGAGCTTGTTATATTTGTTCTCTGCCGCCACCTTGCCCAAATATTCTTCCTGAGCCCTGACCAATTCTTCATAAGTTTTATTCGTATAATGCATGGACAGTACCGCCGTAATATGGTTATTTATCTCATGCTGGCGCATTCTGATTTTAATAAGCAATTCGTTGTATTTATTTTCACTATTTATATTTTGATATTCGTCTTTTTCAGGCACTGTATTGCCCTTATAATTCTTGTCCCAATGCTTTTTCAATCCAAGTGTTACTGCAATAATTGGAATTAGCAATAAAAAAGAATCTATCCGCACACCATAAAAAATTTTTGCCTGCATCAAAATAAATATCACAACCATAAAAATTGCGCTTAATAATAGATAGATTAATTTCTCTTTTTTCCTTATCCATCCGGCAAATCGGCACAGTCCCAACGACGGCAGCACAAAAATACAGATTAACAGCACCGCACAATTCACCAAAAGCCCTCTCCCATACTCATTTTGAGGCAGAACAACTGCAGCCGGCACAAGACAGGCAAACTGCAGCAGCGTCATCACCACAAGATACAACACATTGTTGATTATGGTTTCAAACAAGGATTTCTTAAATTTTAACATACAAAAGAGAAAAATAAGAAAATAGACCAGCAGTGAAAACAGCCTCGGCACCTGACAGGTATTGACTATTTCCAAAACAATCAGAAGTCCCAGAAATAACAGGACCGTTTTCCTATCAAATTTTACCTTTACTCCATAGATCCGGTGAATGCAGATAATCACCGAAAATATCTCTGTTATTAGAACAAGGCGCAGCAGCATTTACTTAAAAATTTCCCGCAATAATTTCTTATACATCAAACCAATCTCTACTCTTCCATAGTTATTGCGCAGCTGTATCATTCTGTTTGTAATATCCACATTATGTATAAATTTCTTATTTATCATGGTGTTGCGGCTGCATTGGATCATATCCGGACTGTCTGCTTCATCCAGCAGTCTTTTCAGTGTCAAATAAGGAATTGCCAAAACATCGCTGCGGCTTGTATGGATATACATGGTATGATTCTCGCATTCCGCATATACAATTTCGCTTCTATCCACGGCCAGGACGATGCCGTCCTTTCGAAAGTACAGGGTTTTATCGCTCTCCTGATGTCCGGGAAATTTCAGGCAGTGCTCCACCATCCGCTTTACCTTCTCCGCATCAAAGGGCTTTTCCACAAAATGATAACAGTGCAGCTTTTCATAGGCATAAAATCTGGCGTCCTCCAGTGAAGTGACAAACAGCACTGGCGTAAAGGCATATTTATCAATTTTCCGGATACTGTCTACAAACCGCAGACCGGAAGAATCTCCCGGCCTTCTGGTATCCAATATAATGTCTATGATAAATAAATCAATCTCTCTTTCCAATGCACATTGATAGGCATCCTTCATACGATGCAGTGCAATCACCTCGCACCTTGTATCAGCTTTCTGCACAATGCCGGCCAAATGCTGCAATGTACTTTGATTATCTTCTAAAATTAAAATCTTTTTCACAAATTTCCCCTAAACACTTTTGTCCTGCCTGCAAATAAGCGAAGATAGCTTCCCCTTCCTCCTCGCCAGATATTTCCAAAAGCAGACACAATTCCTGCGCCAGTCCTTTGCCATCCCGCAGGATAATGGATGGAGGAACATGAAACAAATCATATATTTTCCACAGCATCTCACTGTCGGGAAGAACTCTTCCATTTTCCAGCTCTCTGAGCTTCTTTATATCAACACCCAGAAGCTCTGCCATTTTATGCTGTGTATACGCAAGCTGCTGTCTGATGGCGAAGAAAATATTGTCGTTCTCTCTTCCCGTCATGAAAATAAATTTCATATATTCAATACGCTTATATATCTTGCCCCATTTACCTGCAGAATCCTCCCGTCCCAGACAGGCTGCCATGGAATAAAAGATGCTGATATAGCAGATAATTTCTTCAAAGGTACATCCCTCAAAAAACTCTCTATATTTTTCGGTACTCCGCAAGCCTGTATACATATACTGTATATCTATTTCCGTATTCGTCAGACACTGCATTTCATAGAAGGTGAATCGCTTTTTTCCAAGCTCCGCCTTACTGTAATGACTTTGCATCATGTGCATTTGATAGCTGATCTGCCTTTGGGACAAATTATTTCTGACCCTTTCTTCCTTCAGCCTTTGCAAAACATTTTCATAATCCATATTCATGGGTAATCTTCCTTATATCACAATTCATTTTTACCCATTTTACGACATTATTTCACCCTATACAGCACCTATTTATGACTTATATTATAAAAAGAATATCTGAACGAAAAAAGTCCGCTAAAAGCGAACCTCTGCTTCCCGGTACCTCTCCCGGGAACAGGACAGTTGGAAAGGTTTTTCGGCTGCCGTGACTCCATCCATGCCTGCTATTCCCTCAAAAGCTGTTTTGGCAGCTCTGTAGTCCTCTGCGTATTTTCTTTCTGTCAGCTCCTTGGTATTTGCATTTTGAAAAAAAAAGCTTTCTTGGCCTCGCATAGTCCAGGTACTGCAATGCGACATTTGGAAACCTCCGGTCTTATCCCCTAATGTCATATATTGTAGTATCCTGACCCTTTACGCACAAGGAACTATGGTTCTAAAACAGTATTTTTCTTTAGTATTTTTCTTTCTACATCAGGCTTAAGAAGCTGCCTGCAAACATTACAACGCCCAGGATGGCCAAAGCAATATAAATTAGTATCAGGATCAGCTGGGCTTTAAAATAATTGGATTTGCTTTTCTTAACATTTCCTGAAAAGGCCCATACAAACAGCATGACCAGATTTACGATGGGAATCAGCATTATGATTCCAGCTGCAATCCATTCCCCCACCGTTACCGTCTCCTCTTTTACGGCTGTCTGCGCATATCCATAACCCGGCTGCTGTTCCGGCACATTTTGTCCATATGACGCACCTGCACCATACATGGCATTATTATAATATGGGTTTTCATTACTGTTCAGCAAATTTGTGCTATTGTTATCTCGATTTTCCATGTCTTTTCTCCTTGTATTTTGTCTCCCTTGTCCCTCTGTTCCAGCCTTTCCCTGCTGGTTGCCTGTCCTGCTTCCTGTATGGTTCCGGCGCTCCTGCAGCCGAAAAGGCAGACAGGCAGCCAGTCAGTTCGCCTAATTTTCCGTGTAGGTGGACACCACCTCATCTATCTTGTCCACCCAGTCCGCGTGGCGGCTCTGATCTTTTGTACGGTCTATGCAGCAAACCAGCACCGGAGTTTCGGTTCCTGCAATTCCATACGCTACAACAGGATAAATAGCACCTCCCCAATCATCCACAAAATTAATTTGTCCTTCAAATTTAGTCATTTCAAAGCCATTTATTGTTGTAGTCTCCAAAGTTTCAATATCATAAATTATCTCATTAAAACCAAACCCAAAATATTCTTCCTCAATCAGTGGGGACAGTAACTGGAAAATATCTGCCGAGGAATGGTACTGGCTCATGTCGATCAGCTCCTGCTGTTCCTCTGCCCCCACATCCCCGGAATACTGAGTTACATAAATCTGTTCACATCTCACTCTGTCAAACTGGCTCCCATATTGCTCCTTTGCAACATGCCCATAGCCCACTGTACTGTTCTCTCCATCCGGCAGTCTCAAAGAATAACCAAAGTGGTTTTCCGTATACAAATAGTCCAGCCCCTCCGGGTAATCCGCTTCCTCCTCCGCCTCTCCGGAAGCCTGTACATCTGTCTCCGCCGTTACGGCGTTTCCTCCCTGTACAGCCGAGGCCTGGCCTTCCTCCGTTCCCTGGCAGGCGCTTAAGCTCCCAGCCAGCAGTATCATTCCCAGTAACAATAATCCTTTTTTCTTCATCTTTTTCTCCCTTACTCTTTTTTAATATCCTGCAATCGTATGGTAATCATACGAGAGATATTCCATATTCTCTCCCAGCCACCCCTCAAACCAGTCCTGGGAAATCAGTAGCGGTTTCACCTGAATCCTGGCATTAATCTCCAAATAGGTGTTGGCCTCTGCCATGCGGAAGCTCCCCTTCTTAGGGTGTTCTACCTCATAGGCATTCAGCCCTTCATTCACGTTTACCTGGATCACATCGCCGATCCGGGTTACCGCCATATCGGACTCATCGCTTAACAGCTTGCCACATCCATAAAGTCTGCTTCCTTTTTGAAAGTTTCCTGCAGACTCCATATCATCTCAATTTCTATGCCTTTGGAATTTACAACAGATAGCCGGCTCATGGCGCGGCTCTTTAACAGCTTTGCTTGATAACAGATATGCAGAAGAAATATTCTCTGACAATAGAACCCTGGCGGTCCTGAATATCCTGAAAGTTGGTTCCCCACAGGTGCAGTGCAGGCCCGGCATGTACTGCCGATTTCCGCTCCGGTTTCCCCTGACCGCTTTTATCCTTGGAATCAGTCCTGTGCTTTGTAATTCCCCCACACAATCTCTTATAGTATTGCCGTATAATTATTCATCCCTTTTGCAGTATTTAGTTTATTTTAGCTTTTCTTTTGTATTTCGTCAACTGAAAATTTTATAAGTGTTAAAACTGCGTGTAGGTTTACAATCTGTCTCTTATACACATCTCCGAGCCCAC
>NZ_CEWDFQ010000173.1:0-6539 GCF_982438285.1 Acetatifactor sp.
AACGCGAAAGTCCTTATAATTGTGATTTTCTATATTCAGGATGACGGACTGCGCCCGTTCTGCCGTTGTAAGGATCAACAGCGAGCAGCGTCCCATCTCCTTCATTTTCTTTTTCAGATGATTTTTCCAGAGAATGCGGGTGGTATACCCGAGCACCACATAAATTGCTCCCGTCAGATACATTACCGCACGGGAATAGCTGGCCCCGCCCTGTATCATAAAAAGATAGAATGTAAGACCCAGCTCCAGCAGGCACATCTGCTTTAAGGTTTCGGTAAATTCGCTGTAATAGCCTCTTTTGAGGACATTTTTAAAGGTTTCAAAAAAGATCATGATAAGGATGACAAAAAGCGTCATCACTACCGCCATGCTGCGGTATTCGGGCTCCGCATAGGGACTTCCCAGGCCATGCCTTATAATGTACGCCAGAAAAAACGAAACCTGAAGACACACCAGATCCAACATCATAAAGTCCAGGTGTTTTGTCCAGCCTTGTGAACTCCTTTTATACATAAATAATTCCCCACCTCGGTCGTATACTGTTTTTCTTCTTCGGCATTTCGTTTTTTTCTTTACATCCAATACCCCCCCCCGAAGAAGGGAGAGGGTATTGGACAACCACATGCTGAGTCACATATTTTCACGGAACTACCCGCGATGAATCAGTCATGATTCACCAGATTTTGTATTACTTACTGATTTTTTCTGACTTTTACTGCGCAGAAGCTTGCGCCTGCCAGGCAGATCACTGCCATGATGCCTGCTGCTGGAAGCATCTCTCCGGTCTTGGGAGACACGGCTGCCTCTGCAGGAGCTGCTGCCGTATCATTGGAGCTGTCGCTGCCGGAGTCATTGCTTCCGGAATCATTGCTTCCACCGTTGTCGTTAGAAGCTGCCAATTCAACCTCTACCACAACAACAGGTGAGAAGGAAGTAAAGGTCGCAGACACGCTGCCGTCCGCTATGGTGGCTGCAAGCTGCTCCCATGTGCCGTCAGCTTTCTGATGGAATACCACGTAGCTGCCGCCTGCCCTTACGCCAGGCACTGCAAAGGTAACGGTAACGCCTTGCGCAAGCTGCTCCTCTGTCACACTGGGCACAGACACATCCAGAGCCGCAAGAATACTCTTGGACGCAGCATTTTCAATGGTTGCGCTGGCCACAAATGTTTGAGCCGCCGTATACTGTTCCCCGGTAAGCGCAGCCTTCTGTACTTCCAAAGCTGTGCCGTCCTCTGCAGCAGCGGTAACCGCTTCTACTTTTGCAAATGCAAAATTTGCCTGCTCTTCCTCTGTGGTAACGCTTTCAGCCGCGCTTACGGTCATGCCGAACACAAGAGTCATGGCCATGGCAAAGGCCATGATCTTCATAAATTTTTTCATTGGATTCATCCTCCTTTCCTCATAATCATGTGGTTATATCAAGCCTTACGGCAGGATACCTTTTTGTAGAATTTGGCATGTCTCCGCTTGTGGAGACGTTGCACTCTCAGGAAGCGGTCTCTGCCTCCTCATAAAACACCTCCAGAATCAGCTCGTATAAGGCCTCCTGATCCGGATAAAATTCCTCAAACCTCTCCCCCTGTACCGTATCCCCCTCAAGGAAGTAAAAGCTGCTGTCATCAAAGCTGTAATCAAGAGCCTGAGAGGCAAGATAGCTCACCTCATCCACGGTAATATCCGTGACCATATATTTACTCACCGAAGCATACAGCTTTACCGGCAGGGAAAGATCGGACTTCATGGCCTCCATAGCCGCTGCGGCGTAAGCCGTCAGGTATTGCTTCTGCCGTTTCAGGCGCATTCCTGCGCTGTTAAAGCTGGTGATGTCTCTGTTGTGCAGATAAGCGTATGCCTGTTCTCCATTTAAATGGACGGTATCTCCCTCTTTCATATCCGTGCCGGGCACATCCTCTATGACCGTCACCTCCACGCCTCCCACAGCATCATTAATCAAAGGGATGGCTCCCATGTTCAATGAAAAATACCCATGTATGGGAAGTCCGTAAAACAGCTTTTCCACAGCGTCCCTGGTTCTCTCGCAGCTTAATTCTGCCCCGTCCCCATAGCCGTGCTGCAGCGTCAGCTGTGCCTGCACCGTTCCCATGTAGGTGCCCGCATCATTGTAGACCTCTATATCCGTCATAGTGTCCCGGTTGATGCCGATCACAGATATCTCCTTCTTATGGGAATCCAAAACCAGCAGAAACATAGCATCAGACTGTCCTCCCTGAATGCCCTCCTGGCGCCTTTCCACCTCTCCCCGTTCATCGATCCCAAGGAAAAGAAATGTCAAAATGTCCTTATTGTAACGATAGTGCACGCCCTGATAGCGCACATCCCCCTCCTGCCAGTCCTCTGCTTCTTCTGTCTGCGTGGAGGTCTGAGACGCATCCTCTGCGTCTGTCATCATGGCTTGATCCAGCAGCGGCGTTCTTCCATCGCTTCTCTGATACAGACGATTTCTTCCGGATATCTGCAGTGCCAAAAAGGCCACAGTGCCCACTGCCACCAAAATAATCACGGCGATGACAAGCTTGATCAAAATCCGATATGCTCTTTCGCTAATCCTCATTCAAAAGCACCCCCTGCACCAGATGCCGGTTCTCTGGCTTACTTGCAATACAGGTGGACAAAGTCAGTATTCTGCTCTCTCCCGTGACCGAAACCGCCTCCGAAACATTGCGGTTCATGGTCCTATATTCCATAGCCTCCTTAAGGTAGCGGGAAAAACCTTCCTCCGTTTCCGTGTCATAGCCCTTTAACAGATGTACATCGCTGAATTCATAAGCGGCAAATACCCGGTATACCAGCGTGTCCTCTTCCGTATAGATAAATAGATAGGGATGCTCCTCAAAGTACTGGCTGTCCTCATAATTGTGCAGACCTGCAAACATGGAGCCATCCTTCATGTTATGGCCGTAGAGAACCGTGTTATGATCATCAAAGGCCTTGCTGTTATAGTTTTCCGTGTAGATACAGCCCGGATATCCTCTTGTGCCGTCCAGATTATAATTCAAATAGTAGGTATTATCCTCCGCATGCTGCAGCACAGGATAGTCGATCTTCGTGTCTGGTATGTAAATCCAGGCATAAATATCGGGATTGGCTTCCTCCTTCAGGGCTGCAAAATCAATATCCTTTTGTGGAATTTCAATGCCTAGCTCCTGCTCTAAAAGCCGCAGCTTTTCCTCACGGCTTAATTCCGCCTCCGGCTCCTTCGCATCCTCTTCCTGTTTGGATTCCGCCTCCGGCTCCTCCCCTGAAGCAGTCTGCCGGGAGAGCTCCTCAAATCTGCGCTCCGCCTGATTTCTCACATGGAAATTCCAGCCAAAAGCTGCCAGGGCCGCCGCAGCGCCCACAAGGCACAGGACCAGCAGCAGCTTCCATATTTTGTTGTTTTTCTGCGGCTTTTCTTCCATGTCCATCCCCCTTTAAAACATTTTTCCGGATGAGAACTGCGTAATTTCTCTTATTCTCCGTAATTTCCGTAGTTTCCATAGTACTTTCCGTAATATTTGCCATAGTATTTACCATAATACTTGCCATAATAGCCCTTGCCGGTCATATCCACCTTATTCAGCACACAGCCTAAAATGCGGCAGCCGGCCACCTCCAGCTGTTCCTTGATTTTTCTGGCGAAGCGGTAGCTGATTTCACCGCTGGCAATCACAATCACGGCTCCGTCACAGCATTTGGATACCACAGCGGTGTCGATCACGCTTCCCAGGGGCGGCGTATCTATAATCACCATGTCGTATTCCTTCCTCGCATTTTCTATCATTGCCTGAAACCGCTTGTTACCCAGAAGCTCGCTGGGATTGGGCGGCACCGGACCGGAAAACACCATGTACAGATTTTTTATGTCAGTAGCGCACAGCGCCTCCTCAAAGGCCGCTTTTCCAACCAGATAATTGGCCAGTCCCAGCCGTACCTTTCCCTTTTTGTGTCTCTGGCGCATCACGGACTTTCTCAAATCAGCGTCCAGAAGCAGAACCCGCTTTCCCATCTGGGCATAGGATTTTGCCAGCTCAAAGGATATGTTGCTCTTTCCCTCGTTAGGTGTGCAGCTTGTAATGCAGATAACCTTCACATTATCGCCGGAGAATTCAATATTGGTGCGCAATGTCTTAAATGCCTCTCTGCTGCGGAAATCCAATTCCTCGTCCTTCAATTCTATGATCTGCATTTATTGTGCCTCCTTTGCTTTATCCCTCTGTTCGTCCAGCTCCTCCACCTGGAGCCTTTCTTCCCTGGCCGGCGTCTGTTCCTCCTTGACAGGCGGCCTTCCCGCTCCATGGTTTAGCTGTTCCCTTCGCTCCCCTCTCTCCAGGGGGCCATGCCCTTTTCTTCCCCGCCGCCTTTCGGTATCCTCTATCACCGGAATCATGGCCAGCGTACTGAGCTCCAGATACTTTTCGATATCGTCAGAGGTCTTTACCGTATCATCCATCAAGAACCGTAACACCACAACCATGGCGCACAGAAATGCGCCCAAAAGAAAGCCTGCTCCTGTCCATTTCAAAACGCTGGGGCTTGAAGGAGTTTCCGGCAGATATGCAGTCTCCACCAGATTCACCGCCTCCAGGTCCATCACATCCTTGATATATTCGGAAGCAACCTCACAGATTTCCGTGGCCAGAAGCTGGGCCATAGCCGGATCCTCATCCGTCACCGTGATGGCAATAATACGGGTATCTGTCAAGGCTTCCACATCCACTCTCTGGGAAAAGGAATCATAGCTCTCCTCCAAAGAGCAGGTTTCCATCACCTGCTCCAGCACGTTTCGGCTCTTGATTAACTGGGTGTAATCCTTGGTCAGCTGCGTGCCCGTCTGCAGATCGCTGTAGGTGAGGCTTCCCTCTGTTTTATTGATCACATACACCTTTGTGGTAGATTCGTATTGAGGGGTAAGGACAAAGCGGCTGATAGAAAAGCCCAATACGCCCGCAAGGGCTCCGCATAACAAGATCAGCCAAAGCCAGTGCAGCAAGAGCCCGAAAAGCTCCTGCAAATCTATTTCCACAATATCTTCGTTTTGTGTACCCTGCATTTTTCTTCTCCTAATGTTTTTTATTGAAACAGCTCCCTGGCGGCATTCTCAAACAAAAGCTCCTGAGCGTACTCCCGGGAACACTTTTTATACAAAAGCTCCGCGCACCGCCTCATGGCCGGCCGTCTAGTTTTTGTATTATGGGCGTCCGTGCCCAGATAATCCACTAGCTCTCTTTTTAAAAGCTTCCAGACAAAACGCCTGGCTCCCAGGCCGTTTTCCCCCGTAATGCTCCCGGTATTTACCTGAATGCGGCATCCCATATCCCGAAGCTGTGCTGCCCTTGTGGCATCCTTTACCAGACACTGGTATCTCTCCACATGGGCTGCCACCGGGCAATATCCCATGCCCAAAAGCTCCTCCATGGCATTCCGAATGTACAGATACTCTTCAAAGGGAGAAAACTCCACCAGCAGAAAATCTGTATCATTCAAGGTACAGAGCTCTTGCCTCATCAGCTTTTCTTCCAATCCGGCGCGGTAAAAAATTTCCGTGCCAAGATGCAGCCGGATGCCAATGCCTTCCTGCTGCGCCTCCTCCCTGAGCATTTTAAGCCTGTCCAAAAGCTCTTTTTTGTCTGCACGATAGCGTCCCTGCTTATAGTGGGGCGTAGCTATCATGCAAGAGATGCCCTCCGCCTCAGCTATGCGAAGCATTCCCAAAGATTCCTCCATGCTCCGGGAGCCGTCGTCAACTCCAGGCAGAATATGGGAATGAATGTCAATAAAACCCATTCTCTGTCTCTTCCATTTCTGCATAATTTTTATAGTCTCTTAAAAGACTATATTTGTCTTTGTTATTATAGTCATTTTCGTGACCATAGTCAAGTACTAGAAGTAAAAATAAAATGGAGATATATCTAATAAGTAAAAGGGGATTTTCAGATGATTTGTAGGACTATTTTTAGCACAAAAAGAAGGCAGGCAGCATTTTGATTGATTATTCACCTTTTTGGGAAACCTTAAAAAAATCCAACGAAACGACCTACACTCTGATAATGAATCACCACATTTCCAGTTCAATCATTGATAAGCTGCGTAAAAATAAGCCTATGAACACTACAACCTTAAATGATCTTTGCCGGATACTGCAGTGCAATCTTCAGGATATAGCCCAGTACATTCCGTCCGAAGAAGATCAGATTCTATAAAAAAAAGCAACCGCCCCTCCCAGAGGACTGCGGTTACTTTTTATGGTCTGCTATACAATATGTAATTTTATTCCTTTTACTCTGCAGGCGGTTCAATTCCTCTGGAAGGAATCTGCTCCACCTCCAGACCTTTCTCCTTTCGGAAGCTATTCACGGCCGCAAATACCTGATTTACTATATCCACACATTCCGCGCACTCTTCCTTTGTTACCACCACAAAATCATCTCCAGGATACCTGGCATCAAAATAGTAATCCGTCAGCATAGCAAGGTCCTTTGCCTTCAACCCCAGATCAATGCCGCAATTCTTGATTTCCTGATTAATTTTTCTCAGATT
>NZ_CEWDFQ010000174.1:0-6483 GCF_982438285.1 Acetatifactor sp.
GTTTTCGTCTCAAGCGCTTCCTCTTTTGTTTTTACAATTTTATAGCTTCCTCTATCCTCAACAGACTCCACCTCAGCTTCCTTAAAGGCCACTCCCAGCTTATCCGCATGTGCCCGAAACTGCATTCCCATATCAAATCCGTTGATCCCGGGCATTCCCAGGTAATTGTCAACCTCATAGGTGGTCAGCACCTGTCCTCCGCTCATGGGATTTTTCTCTATCACCAGGGTATCAAGTCCGGCTCGCTTTCCATAAATGGCCGCTGAAAGACCTGCGGGGCCCGAACCGATAATAATTAAATCATACATTTCTCTTAACTGTGCCTCCCTTCTGACATACGGTAAATCCGATATTTTCCTGTCTTTTCATAGTGTAGCAGTTTTTATCTGGAAAAGCAAGGCTGCATGTGATAGGCTATAGAGAAGAATGGATGTCTTTACGGCACCCGGGAAAGGAAGTACTATGGAACCGTTTTTACAAGAAAAAAAAGATCCTCCCAAAACCGCCCTGATCACCGGAGCCTCCAGAGGCATTGGAAGGGCCTGCGCAAAAGCCTTTGCAGAGGCCGGTTATTCGCTGCTTCTAACCTGCAGCAAGTCCATGGAGGAGCTTGTGACGCTGACAAAGGAGCTCTCTGCACAGTACGGAGGCTGTTACAGGCCGCTTAGGGCCGATATGGGCAATATAGAAGAGGTGGCCCAGGTGTTTTCAGGGCTTTCCACACTGGATGTGTTAATCAACAATGCGGGTATCTCCTATGTGGGGCTTTTATCTGAAATGTCCCCGGCGGACTGGAGACGGCTTATGGCCGTAAACCTGGATTCCTGCTTTTACACCTGCAAATATGCCATTCCCCTGATGCTGAAAAAGCATTCGGGGAAAATCATCAACGTCTCCTCGGTCTGGGGCAGCGTGGGCGCTTCCATGGAGGTGGCCTATTCCGCCTCCAAGGGGGCGGTAAACGCCTTCACCAGAGCGCTGGCAAAGGAGCTGGCTCCCAGCAATATTCAGGTAAACGCAGTGGCCTGCGGAGTGATTGACACTTCCATGAACGCCTGCTTTTCCAAGGAAGAGCTGGAGGCGCTAAAAAGGGAAATTCCCGCTGACAGACTGGGAACGCCCCAAGAGGCTGCCGCTCTCATCCTGCAGACCGCCCAGGCTCCTTCCTATATGACAGGACAGATTATCACAATAGACGGCGGATGGTGTTGACCATCCGCCGTCCTTTCTCACGCCTCTTTTTCGGGAAACGTTCCGCCATTTTCCTGCAGGCGGTCAAAGCAGCTTGTCCCCGCTTCCGATTCCCTCTTCCATCTCTTTTTCCGTGGCCACAACGGAATTTAAGTCTCCGCCCGGCACCAGAGAATTTACAATTTTTTCCATCTCCTCCTTGGACCGCGCGTCTTTGCAGCGAAGGATCAAATGCTCCTTCTCGGTTTCTGTCAGCCCGGCGTAGCCTCGCAGAGCCGGTTCGTTCCTAGCAAGGGCCATTCCAAAGCCCAGGGGCAGTTCCCCAAAAGGAAATCCGGTTTCTCCGGTGGTTCCTCCAATATCCATAGCACACTCTCCTTTTTTCCATGCAAGCCTTATCAGCTCTAGCCTTATCGGTATCTGACAGGTATTATGTGCATTTCGGAGTATTTTATGCTAAAGCTTCATAAACGCCTCAGCCGCCTCTAAATCCGCATAGCCGTAAAGTTTCACGCTGTTTGTCATAATGTCAAAGGTAAGATTTCTGTTTTCCCTTGCATATTCCACCACATACCGTCCGTACAGCTCCAGCATTTTGTCGGAGTAGGTGCCAAGCTCCCCCCTAAGGTAGGTCTCATAGGAGGTATTATAGAGGTTGTCGTCATAGGTGTGGACGCTTCTTGCGTTTTGTGCAAGATGGGGATACTTTTGGGAAAATTCTTCCATCCATCCCACCTGAAGCTTTACAATCTGCTCGATGATCTGCTTCTTTTCCTGGGAAAGTGCCGGAAAATGATCCTTGATCTTTTCATATTCCCCGGGGGCGGTGCTCTCCATCATACGTCCATACTTTTCCTCAATCAGATTATGTCCTCTTTCGTATTCCCGGCGGAAATCATATAAATACTGCAGAAGCATGGTGCGGTTCCAGGTGAGATACTGGCTTTTGCGCATAATGGAAAAGGTGGGCCAGTCGTTCTGACAGCTGGCTCTTCCCCCCACATTATGCACCTTGTCAAAGGCCTCGAATTCCAGTCTGGCAATCTCCTCCACCAGCTCCTCATCGCTTTTTACGCTGATGCCCGCCTTATATACCAGCTCCTGGGCATGGGCATCCAGATAGGAATCCGTATCGCTGAGAAAGCTGTTGTCATACAGCTCCTTTGCCAGAAAAGCCCCTGTCTGTTCGATCAGCTCTTCCGGGTTTTTTTCTCTTAGAATCCCCGCAAGCAGTCCGCACAAGGCTTCCCCGGCAGAAAGCAGCAGGGTGCTTTTATAAAGCCACTTATCGTGGGGCGGATATTTCCCTTCTATATAATGCTGCAGCTTCATAGCTTCCCTGACGCCATCCGCCAGCATGATACGGGCCGTCACCTGATCCCCGCGCCCCTTCATTCTTCCATAATTATACTGGGCCGTCTGGGCAAAGCGGGCGCTGCTCTCCGCCAGCTTCAAATATCTTATGTTCTCCGGATATCCCATTAAAAGCTTTTGGCGGAATTGAGAGAAAATCCCCTCCTGATCCACAAAAACCTCTCCATTTACCGCCGCCGCAAGAGCCGCATCCGGCACACTGCTCCAATCGATGTCCTCGTAGCGCTCCGCCTGCAGCAGCCCTTTGTAAAAGCCGGAAATGGTCATAACGCCTCTTCTTCCCCGGCCGGTATCCGTCACCACCCTTTGAAAGCCCTTAAACTCTCCAGGCAGGCTCTCATAGGCCCTAGAAAGCGCCTCCCCTATCTCCTGGTAGGTTTCCTCCGTCACCCAGAGGCAGAAATCAGGCCCCCAGTCGTGATCTCTGGAATACCGGTCGTCAAAGCCGAAGCAGTCCGAGCCCTTCCCCACAAGCCCTGCTGCAATTTTATCCTTGTACGGGGCAAATTGTTGTTCCAGCATAGGTCTGCCATAGGTTTCATAATATTCTCTGGACAGGACAAGTCCCTGTTCATCCTCCCTGGCCGCTGCCGCCTCGCAGACGGAAGCATTTTCCGCAAGCCTTCTGTAATGCTCATTCTTCCCAAGGCTTGCCTCTATCCTGTCCATGGCTTTTCTGAATGTCTCCGCAGCCCGGGCGTACTCCTTCTTTTTATAATAGTAGGTGCCCATGGCGGAGAGGGCCGCCGCATAATGGGTGTCCTCCACGCCCATTTCATGAAAAGCCTCTGCAGCTTCCTTCGCATAGGCAAATGCCGCCTCGTCCTGCCCAAGGTTCAGACAGGTTCCCGCAAGGTTTGCCCTGCTCACCGCGGCTTCATACGCCGCCTTGTTTTTTTCCGCAATCATAAGAGCCTTCTCCTGGCACTGCCCCGCCTTTTCAAACTCTCCCATTTCCTGATACAAAAGACTTACGTTATTGTACAGGCTGGCCTTAAGCATATCATCCTCAGGAAGCAGTCTGTCATAAACCTCCTTGGCCTGCCTGTAGCAGTCCAGAGATTCCTGGAGGCTTCCCCCGGCCCTGTAAGCCGTCGCCGCATTCAACAGGGTTGTGGCATAGGGAATACTGTCCGTAAGTCCCATCTGTCTTGCCAGATGAAGGGCCTGCCCAGCCGCCTCATAGGAGTCCTCTGTGCGGCTGGTCTCTCTGTAATAGCCGATCAGCTCATTTAACAGCGAAAGGAGACTGTTGTCATCCCCCTCCCTCTGGGCCTGGGAAACGCTCTCCTTAAGCAGCCGCTCCGCCTCCTGTCCTTTGTTTTCTCCGTAATATTCATCCACCTGTTTCAAAATTGCTTCTACGTCCATTTTTACCTCATTTCATTTTTTCCCGTATCTGTGCAAACTGCTGCCTGGTCACTGGATTCTTGGAGGGAAAATGCAGCAGCTTCTCCAGATACCCTTGTTTTTTTACAATCTCTGTGCTTTTTGGGTAGACCAGCTCAAATACCAGGGAAATATGTCCCACAACATGATCCACCGCCGTCTTTTTCAGGCTCCGCAGCACCGCATGTCCCTCAAAAAAGCTTTCCATCACCTGGGGGGAAACCTGTTCGCCATAAAGCACCTCTGTACTCACATTATAAATCTCCTCCAGCGGAAATTCCACATTTACCTTTAAAATATCTATTTTATCCGCATCCCGCAGGATATTGCAGAACATTGCCGTCCTGTCATCCAGATTTTCAGGAATCCGGTAGGCGCTGTGATAAAAAACGGCAGTCCGTATCAGCCCGTCCTCGCTGTCTTCTTCTACAAAATCCCGGATGCTTACGGCGGACTCAGCTTCCCCAAACAAAAGCTCAGCCCCGTACCTGGCATGATCAATGGAAAGGGCGTCATTGAAGGTTCCATATCTCCTTTGCTGCTCAAATCTTCCCAGATCATGAAGCAGGCCAATCAGCCATGCAAGGTCTCTGTCCTCTTTAGACAGTCCTAAGGAATCGGCGATTTCCTCACATAATTCACTTACCCTGAAGGTGTGCTCCACCTTAAGCCGGATCATATCCTTCTGCACGTCAAAACCATTTACATACGCCCAAAAGGCACTTTTTGCTCGCTCTCTGTCTATCTGCATATCCTTTCTCTCTCCTTTTCAGCTCTGATAATACTGCGCCTGGGCATTCCACAGCTCCCGGTACAGCCCTTCCTCCTTTTCCAGCTCAAGATGGCTGCCCCGCTGAACCACCCGTCCTGCCAAAGCCTGCATAAACCTCACATTCTGAAAGAGGGTCCAGGGCTGCGGTAGGCTCATCCATAATCACAAAGGGCGCGTCCTTATAGATGGCTCTGGCAATGGCTATCTTCTGCTTTTCCCCGCCGGAAAAGATCACCCCTGTGTCATCAAATTCCCTGTCCACATAAGTATAAATTCCATCCTCCAGCTTTTCCGGAAGCTCTCCTAAGCCCGCCCGTTCCAAGGCGTCCTTCACTCTTCCCTCATCCGCCTGTGTATTTCCCGCAATATTTTCCCCAAGGGGAAAGGAAAACAGCTTAAAATCCTGAAACACCACGGAAAAAAGCCTGCAGTATTCCTGGTGGTCATACTCCCTGATATCCACGCCGTTTACCCGGATACAGCCCTCCGTCACGTCATACAGTCCGCAGAGCAGCTTGATAAAGGTGGTCTTTCCAGAGCCGTTCTTCCCTACGACAGCCATCCGTTTTCCAATGTCCAGCTTCAGATTCAGATCCCGAAGCACATATTCCTCGCTTCCCGGGTACCGGAAGGACACATGCTCGAACTCCACGGAAAATCTGCCCTCTCCAGGCTCCTCCAGCTTTTTTACGCCTTGCTTTTTCCCCTTTCCCAAATCCATGTACTCCCCGTAATCCCTTGCATAAAGAGCCACCTGCTTCATATATCCCATAGAATCCGCAAGTCTGGCCACCGCCTTGGAAAACTGCAGGATACTGGAGGCGTAGGTGACCACGCCGCCCACAGAAATCACTCCCGCATAGGCTCTCAGGCCGGTAAACAGATACACAAGCAGGCCGGATAAATCCGAAAGGCTTCTGCCGATCAGCTGTTTTCTCACAAACAGTCTTGTCTGGGCCTTCTCGCCCTGTTTCATCCTCTCAGCGCTTTTTCCCGTATCCTCCAAAATGATCTTCTGCTGTCCGTAAATACGCAGATCCTTCTGGGCGTCAGGTCTGGACAAGATATCCATATAATAATCCAGCTGATTGTATTCCCTGGCCATATCATCTTCCATTTCCTTTAACCGCGCAGTATAACCAAGGCTCAGCTTGTAATTAAACATGATCATAGCCCCCAACAGGCAAAAGAGAAGCGCCGCACTCTGCCAGGAGGCAATAAAGCCCTGACTGGTTCCGCTTTTTTCTGCAAACAGCGGCAGCAGAATACAAAGGGAAATAAAAATGGATACTACGGAGGTAATTAAAAATTCAAGGTGATACAGCATCCAGCCCACTGTGCCCAAGGAGGAATGATTCTGTCCTCTGAACCGAAGCTCCTGCACATGAAAATCCTCCAGATATTCATAATCCATTTTCAAAGCCTTCTCGTTGAGATATCCAGCCTCAATCTCCTTGATATATTCATTTTTCCGGTTAAAGCTCTCTCTCGTCCAAGCCTGCAGCATCTGCAGAAGCATATTCACCAAAAGCGCCGTCAGGACATATCCAAGCAGCACCCCCAGCTGTACGCCTGCATACACCTGATCCAGCAAAAAGCCCATGAGCACCACTGTAATGTAAGGGCGCACCGCCTCCAGCACAGCCGTACACGTCATGCTTGCAACGATTTTTCTCTGCTTTCTGCAAAAGTCCGAGAGGAGCCTTAAAATAGCCTTAAAGTCTTGCCGATTCATAAAATATGCCCTCCTCTCCCCC
>NZ_CEWDFQ010000175.1:0-6467 GCF_982438285.1 Acetatifactor sp.
CAGCAAGTCTTGACAAAAATCGAAGAACCTTATTTTTTGAGAAAATGTCTCCTTTCTGAACTTTAAAATGCTTCCTGTGAAAAAGAAAGCAGGCAAGCGCACCGAATGCAGCAGGCAAAATGGCATAGCCCAGAATCACCGGGATATTATAGTCTATCCCTGTTCCTTCCAATAAGAGGAACATACATATCAGCAAAATTTCACATACCACAATCTGAATCAATGTTGTAACAGCATATTTTCCTATTTTTTTCATGCCTTAATCCCTATTTTTACACATATAAAATATTTCAACAAAATAATTGTACCATTTTACTATATATTTGTAAATATTTTCCCTTGTTTCCGGATATTTTTTAAATATTGAATATTTCCGCTCCTTTTTCAAAACACCCCTGTAAGCCCTTCACTGACAATGCGTTCCAGCGATTGCAGTCGCATTAATCGATTATAAAAAACTACCAAAAAGAAACGATTAATATTATGAAAAGCAGACAAACCTAACAATTCTGCAAAGAATTTAATTGACAAGGCTTTTTTTCTATGATTTAATTTAATTAACTTAATTAAAGAAATATAAAGCAAGTAATAGGACAAAAGATACAGGCAAGGAGGAGTGAGATGAATGATACCATGTATGATTACATTTTAGAACAGCCGGAAGCGTTAAAGCGGGTCTGGGATTTTAGGAAGGAGGATACGGTGGTCTTTACGCAGATGCTTGAGAAAAACAAGCCCGATAGAATTTTTCTCATCGGAAGCGGAACCTCTTTGAATGCGGCAAAGGCTGCGGCCCCGGTCATGGAAGCGCTTTTGGGAATCGAGGTGACGCCTGCGGCGTCCTCGGCAATTCCTGTGATGTATGACAAAAAACCGTTTTTGATCTTTATTTCACAGGGAGGCAATTCTACCAATACGGTTAAGGCCATCCAAGCACTTTCACAGTATCCCCACATCGCCCTGACAGGGGCGGAGCACTGCGCAGTAAACCACATTGCAAAGCATATTACGATTCGCTGCGGTGAGGAAAAGGCGGGGCCAAAAACCAAGGGCTATGTGAGCACCTACTTTTTGCTTTACTGCATGGCCCTGGAGGCGGCAAAAGCCTTGGGGATTGTCTCAGAGCAGGAATATGAGAAAAGAGCCGTAGAGAATGCCCATGTACCGGAGCAGATGGAAAAAAACATTCAAACAGCCCTTTCCTGGTTTGAAAAAAACGTGCAGGAGTTAAAGGAAATAGAGAAATGCGTAGTGGTGGGAAAGCATATAGGGCAGGCGGCGGCGCTGGAAGCGGCGTTAAAGCTGCAGGAGACCATGCTGATTCCCGCCTCCGGATACGAGTACGAGGAATTTCTCCACGGACCGGATATGGCTATTGACGAAAGGATGGCGGGTCTGTATCTGCTTCCGGAAAAAAGCGATCCGGACTACGAAAGATTTGAGAGACTGGTTCGCTATCACGCAGAGCAGTCGCCCTATGTCTATACAGTGGGCGGCGGCGAAACCTTTAACACCCGCAGGGATCTGAGAATAGGGGAGGAGGACAGCAAGGCCTTGCGGATTTTCAGCTGGTGTCTGCCAAGCCAGATCATGGGCGCTAAAATTCCTCCCCTTACGGGAAGAGAGGGAAAGGGCAGCGAAATCTTCAAAAAGCTGGACGCTATACTAAACATCAAAGCAAAGCAGGAGGGGTAAGCCCCAAAAGCAGAGCAGAAAAAATTACAGGGGGTGAATCGTGGAATATGTAATTGGAATTGACAGCGGCGGAACTCATTACCGGGTGGAAGCCCAAAGCCTCCAGGGAGAGGTGCTGGGCAAATATGTGGGAAGCTACGCAAGCCATTACGCGCTCCCACAGGAGGAGGTCAAAAGGAGAATCAACCACCATATCGACCAGTGCCTGGCGGCCTTTGGAGGAGAGCGGGCAGACTGCAGGTATCTCGTCTGCGGTACAACGGGGCTTGACACGGAGGAGGACAGAATCTACCTCAATGGCCTCTATCAAAGACTGGATGGCTTTTGCTGCCCCATGGTGGTGAAAAATGACGCGGAGCTGGCCCATTATACGGTTACCGGGGGCACTGGAATTCTGGTGATTTCCGGGACGGGCTCCATCGCCTTTGGAATCAACCAAAAAGGGGAAGCCAGAAGAGTGGGGGGCTGGGCATTCTCCATCATGGGAGAGGAGGGCTCTGGCACCTGGGTGACCCGTAAGGCAATCCGGTATCTGGCGGACTGCTTCGATGGAGTCGCCCAAGAATCTCTTATGGGACATTTGATAAAGGAGAGGCTGGGCATTCATACAGCCAAGGAAATGACAGATTATTCGGCTTCTCTGACCATGAATTCCCACGAGCAGATACATTTGGGGGATATTGTAGATTATGCTGCGGAGTGCGGGGATGAAAACGCCATAGGGATTTTAAAGGCCGCTGCAAAGGAGACCTTTGGTCTTGCGGACAAGCTGATCAAGGTGCTTAAGATGCAGGAGGAGCCTGAAATCGTGGTGGGAATCTGGGGCAGCAATATTGTCCAGAGCCGCATTCATGCGGAGGAGTTTGAAAAACTCATTCGGGAAAAATATCCTCAGGCCAGAGTAAAAAGGCCTGCTATGTCCGCAGTGGACGGCGCGGCAAAGATGGCCAGGGAGCTTCTTGCCAGCAAATCCCCGAAAGTGACGGCAGGAGCTGGGTAACTATGATGCGGATTCTTTTCCGGCATCGCAATATAAATGAGATAAATAAGGAGGGTTACATGAAAAAAAGGTATTTAGCAATGTTGATGGCATGTCTGATGCTGTCCGCTTCCCTTTTGGGGTGCGGCGCACAACAGGCACAGACAGGGGAAAGCACTTCCACACAGAGTGCGGAAACAGCGGCCGGGGAAACAGGCGGCGGGGAGACTGCCGGAGAAACAACGGGAAGCACAGACCGGGAAATTGTAAATTACTGGCACATTCACACTGGACAGGAGGCAGAGGTAGAAGAAGAGCTGATTGCCGCTTACAATGCCTCTCAGGACCAGTATGAGGTGGTGGGGCTTTCCATGACGGATCAGCAAAAGCTTATTGTGGGTATGTCCAGTGAGGGCGGACCGGATGTGATTTTTTCCAGCAATTCTAATCTGACTACCTACTATTTTAACGGTCTTTTACAGAGCCTGCAGGAATATGTGGAGAGGGACAATGTGGATCTGACCCAGTGGACGGATAAGTCCATCGAATCCTGTACCTTTGACGGCGAGGTGTATGCGCTGCCTAATGGCGGAGGCTCCGCAATCCAGATGTACTATAATATTGATCTGCTTGCCCAGGCAGGCTATGACGAGCCCCCGGCCACAATGGAAGAGCTCTATGAAATGGCATTGAAAATCACAACTTTGGACGAAAGCGGCAACATCGATGTGCTGGGCTATCCCTTGTTCCCCCTTGCCAGCGCGAGACAGGAGCTGATCTATGCCTTTGGCGGACGCTGGTGGGATGACGATGGCAATCTGACGCCCCAGTCGGAAGGGATTTTGGACAGCCTTCATATGAACATGAGATTCCGTGAGCAGTATGGCATAGAGCAGGTGCAGGCGTTTATAGGCACGGCCAACACCAATCGGTATACGGAGCAGGATATGTTCTTTACTGGAAAGCAGGCGTTCCGCTTTGACGGCACCTGGCTCCCCACAATGATTGAAGAGTTTAACCCGGACTTAAATTATGGCATTGCCCTGATTCCAGGAACGGAAGCCAATCCGGAGCAGGGTGTGTGCCGCTATGAAACCTCCACTCTGGCAATGCCAATAAATGCTGCAAATAAGGAGGGCGCATGGGATTTCATTCAATTTGTGAGCGGCTATGAAGGCTCCAAAATCATGTGCGTGGGAAGGGGCTCCACACCAGTCAGAGACGATCTTTCGGAGGACCCTGATATTCTTGCAATACCGGGCTTTGAGACCTTTATCGAGGCGAACAAGCTGGAAAACGGAATCAATTACCCTAAGATAAGGGATTATGCAAGATATGTGACCCTGATTGATAACGCCCTTGATATGGTTTACAACGGATATATGATGCCGGAGGATGCCATGGCCGATCTGGCACAGCAGTGTGAAGGTCTGCAGTAGCATTTAACGGAGGGAATCCCAGAGACAGGAATATTACAGCATGAGGAATGAGACATAACGGCGCTTTGCCGGACTGTCTTTGGGATACCCTTTTGGAAAGGAGTTTATATGAGTAAGCAAGCAGATACAAAGCGGAAACTGAAAAAGAGCGGCCGTGATAATCTCAATGGATTTCTGTTTGCGCTTCCATGGATCATCGGTTTTTTGTGCTTCAGTGTTTATCCGTTAGTCTCTTCCCTGTACTACAGCTTTACCGAATTCAGTCCTGTTTCGGATCCGGTGTGGGTGGGCCTTCAAAATTTTCAAAACATTTTTAAGGACCCTCTTGTGCTGAAGTCGCTGCAAAATACATTGTTTATGTCCTTTATCTCCACGCCGTTAAATCTCCTCTGCGCTCTGTGTCTGGCGCTTATCTGTGCAAAGCGGTTTAAGGCGAAGGGGGTCGTGCGGACTATTTTTTTCCTCCCTTCAGTGATTCCTATGATTGCAGGGACAATGGTGTGGATATGGATGTTCGATCCCACCTATGGAATTATCAACAGTGTGCTTAGCAAAATAGGGATTGACGGGCCCTCCTGGCTTTTGGACCCCAAGGTGACGAAGTGGTCTTTGGTGATGATGGGACTGTGGCATGTGGGCACGGCCATGCTTGTGATCATGAATGCGGTGCAGGAGGTCTCCAGCAGCTATTATGAAGCGGCAAAAATTGACGGCGCAAATGGACTGCAGTCATTTTTTCACATTACCATTCCGGGAATCGCCCATGTGATTGTATATCAGGCTATTTTGAATTTGATTAACTCCTTCCAGTATTTCCAGCAGGTTTACATTATTGTGCGGGCAAGCAGCGGAAATGCCATGGGACTGGCCAGCGGAGGACCAGCCAACTCTATTTTAATGTATCCGCTGTATATCTTCCACAATGCGTTTATCTACATGGATATGGGAAAGGCGTCTGCAATGGCCTGGCTGCTGTTTATTGTGGTCGCAATTATGACAGTGTTTATGACAAAGGCCACCAAAAAGGTGACGGAAGCCACAGGAGGTGAGTGATATGAATTCCAACCAGTTTTATCAGGCAAAAAAATGGGTGAAAAAGGCATTGTTTGTGCTCTTTGCCACAATCCTCTGCATTATTTTTGTCACACCCTTCATTGTCATGATCAGTACGGCTTTCCGAACAAATTCAGATGCCTTTACAAGTCCGGTCACCTTGCTTCCCAGGGAATGGACCCTGGAAAACTTTCCGGCGGCCATGCAGGTGATTCCTTATTGGAGATATATGGGCAACACCCTGTTTATCACTATTTTGTCCATTATCGGGAATGTGCTTTCCACACCTCTTGTGGCCTATTCCCTTTCTAAGATCAAATGGAAGGGGGCCCCCATTATTTCAGGACTTTTGCTGGCAACCATGATGATTCCCTATTCTGTCACCATGATTCCGCTTTACAGGATTTATTCAAAGCTGCATTTGACCAACACCTACGTCCCCCTGATTCTGCCCACGTTTTTTGGAAGCTCTTACTTTATCGTGATTGTGAGACAGTTTATCAACGGGATATCCAATTCCCTGTTGGATGCGGCAAAGATCGACGGGGCTGATGAATTCCAAAGATACACCCAGGTGGTGCTGCCTCTTTGCAAGCCGGCCCTTACCACAGTGGCCATCTACGCCTTTATGAACGCCTGGTCGGATTATCTGGCGCCGATGATTTATATTTCCAGAACGGAGGACTTTACCTTATCCCTGGGACTACAGCAGTTTATGGGAGAATATTCCACGGACTGGGCGCGGCTTATGGCGGCGGCAGTGATCTTTGTGATTCCCGTCGTGATCTTCTACATTATATTCCAGAGGAACTTTGTACAGGGAATCGCAACCAGCGGACTGAAGGAATAGAGGACTAGACAGGAGAGAAATTGAAAACAAAAGGTGCGCCGGGCGCACGGATTGGAGAAAACATGAATGCGAAATTTGAACAGGAACTAAAAGAGTCACTTTACATCCATATTCCGCTGAAGCCGGATATGGAACGGTCATTGGAAACCTATGACCTGCAAAAGGAGGTCTTGGAGGAAACCGTGATCTGGGACGGAAAGGACATGACTCCCTGGACCTTTGACGGGGAGGGACGCGCCAGAATTGAGGACGGGAAGCTGGTGCTTAAGACCGGCGCCCGAAACAACCACTGGCCTGGCTTTGAAGCCCGCTCTGTCAACGCACCCACCGGCAAGTACGCCACCTTCGGCTCCTATGAGGCAAAGCTGAATGTAAAGGGGATGGACCTGGCCAGATATAACCGGCTGTACTTTAAGATACGGCCCACCTGCAAGGGAATGCACAACCCTAC
>NZ_CEWDFQ010000176.1:0-6455 GCF_982438285.1 Acetatifactor sp.
GCAATAGAAATATTGCAGGGGACTTTTTCGTTCAGGAAAACAGGAAGGAAGGAAAGGAACATGAAAATCACATTGAAGGATGGCTCTGTAAAGGAATATGCAGAGAGCAAAAGCGTTTATGAGATCGCCCTTGACATCAGCGAGGGGCTGGCCAGAGCTGCATGCTGTGCAAAGGTGGATGGAAAGGTTGTGGATTTGAGAACTGTTTTGGACCATGACTGTGAGCTGAGCATTTGTACGGCAGCTGATAAGGAGGGACTGGCGGCTCTTCGGCATACTGCCTCCCATGTGCTGGCAGAGGCGGTAAAGCATTTGTTTCCGGAGGCAAAGCTGACCATCGGACCCAGCATAGAGGAGGGCTTTTACTATGATTTTGATCACGCGCCCTTTTCCAGAGAGGACTTAGACCGTCTGGAAGCGGAAATGAAAAAAATTGTGAAGGCAGGAGCGAAGCTGGAAAAATTCACCCTTCCCAGAAAAGAAGCCATAAAGCTTATGGAGGAGAGAAACGAGCCCTACAAGGTGGAGCTGATAGAGGAGCTTCCTGAGGGGGAGGAAATCTCCTTTTACAGACAGGGAGATTTTGTGGATTTGTGCGCGGGCCCGCACCTGATGAGCACGAAAGGAGTCAAGGCATTTAAGCTTACTTCCTCCTCCATGGCATATTGGAGGGGGGATTCCAGCAAGGCAAGGCTTCAGCGTATTTACGGTACTGCTTACAGTAAAAAGGAGGAGCTTGCGGCGCATCTGGAGCGTATGGAGGATGCAAAGCGGAGAGATCACAATAAGCTGGGGCGTGAGATGGAGCTGTTTACCACTGTGGATGTGATCGGCCAGGGACTTCCTCTGTTTACGCCAAAGGGCACTAAGATGATCATGAAGCTTCAGCGGTGGATTGAGGACTTGGAGGATAATGAGTGGGGCTATGTGCGCACCAGAACTCCCCTTATGGCTAAGAGTGATCTGTATAAAATATCAGGGCACTGGGATCATTACAAGGAAGGCATGTTTGTGCTGGGAGATGAGGAAAAGGATAAGGAGGTGTTCGCCCTTCGTCCCATGACCTGTCCCTTCCAGTATTATGTTTACAAAAATACCCAGAAATCCTATCGTGACCTGCCCTACAGAATGAGTGAGACCTCTACCATATTCAGGAGCGAGGACTCCGGAGAAATGCACGGACTGACCCGTGTGCGCCAGTTTACCATCAGCGAGGGACATCTGGTAATTCGCCCTGATCAGGCGGAGGAGGAGCTGAAGGGCTGCCTGGATCTGGCCTACTATGTGCTCTCCACCCTGGGACTGCAGGAGGATGTAACCTATCGTCTTTCCAAGTGGGATCCCAACAATAAAGAGAAATACCTGGGGGATGACGATTACTGGAATAAAACCCAGGACGCCCTCAGAGAGGTGCTCAGGGAGAAGAACGTTCCCTTTACGGAGGCCGACGGGGAGGCTGCTTTCTATGGGCCCAAGATTGACATTCAGGCAAAAAATGTGTACGGCAAGGAAGACACTATGATCACCATTCAGCTTGACTGTGCCATTGCGGAAAATTTTGATATGTACTATGTAGACCAAAATGGCGAAAAGGTGCGGCCCTACATTATTCACAGAACCTCCATGGGCTGCTATGAGCGCACGCTGGCATGGCTCATTGAAAAATACGCGGGGAAATTCCCCACCTGGCTGTGTCCCGAACAGGTCCGGGTGCTGCCTATTTCCGAGAAATATGAGGAGTATGCAGATCAGGTGCTGAAGGAGCTTAAGTCCAGAAAGATTGACGCTTCGGTGGATAACCGGTCGGAAAAAATCGGTTTCAAGATCAGAGAGGCAAGGCTTGCCAGAGTTCCTTATATGCTGGTGGTGGGACAGCAGGAGGCCGAGCAGGGACTGGTGTCTGTGAGGAGCCGCTTTGCCGGAGATGAGGGACAAAAGCCTTTGAGCGAATTTTTAGAGCAGATTTGTGAGGAAATCCGCACCAAGGCAATCCGCAAGGAGGAAATTCAGGAAGAATAAAAATAGAATTTTTTGAATTTAATATAAAAAGCCGGGCAGACTAAAAGAGACATACTGATCCTTATGTCCAAGTCTATCGTCTGCGCTGCTTCCGTAGGCTTGAGGAAAGAAGCAGCGCAGAAGGAGGTTTGCTATGGCTGAATTGAAATGCGGAGTGGAAAACTGCACCTACAATGAAAACTGTTATTGTTCTAAGGGTGATATCATGGTGGGCGGAAAACATGCCTGCAGCTGTGATGACACCTGCTGCGAAAGTTTTGCTCAAAGAAGAGAGGGACAAGATTCTTATACCAGTTCCCTGTCTCATCCCAGCAAGATCATCAGCATTGACTGTGAGGCGGTAAAATGCGTTTATAACAGCAATTATAAATGCGTTGCGGATCACGTGGACATCAAGGGCTCCGGAGCCTGCGACTGCCGCGAGACAGCCTGTGCTACCTTTAAAGAACGTTAGAGGAGCATGGGCAGAACAGTAACACAAGCGTCGGAGAGCATCCGGCGCTTTTTTCTAAGGAGCTTTCCTTGTTTGACACGGGTGTGGAAGCGGAATTTGGAGATCGCTTTCTCACGCTGTCTACCTGTTCCTATCAGGTAGAGGACGGGCGGTTTGTTGTGGTGGCAAAAGAGGTGGAGCCGGGAGATCAGTTTTTGGAAATCCAGGATTGAGGTGTTTTATGTGCTTCTTGACAACTTCAGGAACAATGGAGTTATAATGGAAGTGCAAATGAGAAAGGAAGAAGGACCGATCATGGAGCTTGTGGGGCATATTTTGTCAAAATCCTTAAGCGTCGTGGGAATTTTATGTTTTGCTGCAGTGTGCGTTTTATTGATCTTTCTGCTTGTTTTGCTGGATACGCTGCGCCGCAGAAGAAAGATCAGGAGGTTTTTAAAACGGCATCAAGAGGCGGCGGTTCTTATTGTGTATGCCAGGGATCCGGCCCGGAATTATGCGGAAATTGCGTGTGAGGAAGGAGAGGCTTCCCCGGTATTTTACATAAATGTTCCCTTTGGTTCGGAAACCAGGAAAGGGAAGGGCTGTTATGTGGCGCCTGGCTCTGTTAAGATAACGATCATTCTTCACTGCCCGGGAAGCAGGCCGGAGGGGAGAGCCAAACGCAACATTTCTGGCCATTTCGTTTTTACCGCAGAGCCGGAAGTTATTTACGATGCTGTGTTTGATACGGTAAGCGGCAGGTTTGTGCTCATTCAGAGGAATGGACAGACGCCCGGTTCTGTATTACAGCAGAACGAAAGGCAGGAAAATGAGCTGCAAGGGACTGCCGGGCGCAATCCCAAAAGAAAAAATATTTGGGATAATCCGGGAAAAACAAGTATCACGGCTGAGTTTTACAGGCGGGAGATAAAGCGAGTGACAATCCTTAGCGCCATGCTATTTCTGCTGATGCTTTATCTGGTGTTTTGGGCGGGACTGCCCTACTATTGTCTGCTCCTGCCGGCCTTTGTTCTCCTGTTTGCTTTGATCAAAATGTTCACTGTGGGCACAAGGAAATTCCAACATGTTTTCGATATCCTTTCCCCTCATCTGCAGGAGCGTATCCAGAGGAACTTTCAAAATCCCCATCCGGTGTATAAACTCTTTGGGGGAGAGGTGCATCTGCTGCCGGACTGTCTGGTTTTTTGCAGCGGCGGACTGCTATCAATGGTCCTTTTGGAGCAGATCGAAAGGCTCCAAAGCGTAAGGTACAGCGGCAGCCGGGGTCTGGCAAAGAGTCTTGTGATTAGGACAAATGCCGGAAAGAAGTACCAGCTGGAATTTGCAGGCATCCATATGAAAGAGCTTGCGGAGGTGGCTTCCTGGATCAAGGCCCAAAATCCCAGGATTTTTGAGGGATAATTTGGAGATTAATTTTTGCAAATTCGGGATTGACAAAGTGAAAATGTCATGCTACACTATAAAACGGTTCAAATGGAATAACAAGCAGAGTATCCACTCTCACCTTACGGCAGCTGAGCTTGTAAGCGTTTATATCTTATCTGCAGAAGCAGCAGACATTTTTTCCGGCGGAGTCAGACGAATCCGCTTAGTGCAGGGTAATGGCCGGGGATGAGAATTTTGGTGGATAGTTTTGCTATCCATTTTTTATTGTAAAATTACTGTTTTCTTATGGAGGTATAAGGCCATTAGCGATTTAATGATTAACGAACAGATCAGAGACAAAGAGGTACGCTTAATTGGAGAAAACGGCGAACAGCTTGGGATAATGTCTTCCAGGGAAGCGATGAGACTGGCAGAGGAAGCCGGATTGGATTTGGTGAAGATCGCTCCCACCGCGAAGCCTCCTGTTTGTAAGATTGTCGATTACGGCAAATTCAAGTACGAACAGATCAGGAAGGAAAAGGAAGCCAGAAAGAAGCAGAGGACCATTGATGTAAAGGAGATTCGTCTGTCTCCCAACATTGACACCAATGACCTGAACACGAAGGTGAATGCAGCAAGAAAGTTCCTCACCAAAGGAGATAAGGTGAAGGTAACCCTTCGTTTCCGCGGCCGTGAGATGGCACATATGAATAACAGCAAGCATATTTTGGATGACTTTGCCGGTAGTCTGTCTGATATTGCGGTGGTGGAAAAAGCTCCCAAGGTAGAGGGAAGAAGCATGACTATGTTTTTAACTGAAAAACGTTAGTTGGTACAGTTAAAATAGATTAAGTAAATTTTAGGAGGAACCCGTTATGCCAAAAATGAAGACAAGCAGATCAGCAGCTAAGCGCTTTAAAGCTACAGGATCAGGTAAATTAAAGAGAGCGAAAGCCTATAAGAGCCATATCTTAACCAAGAAATCCACCAAAAGGAAACGTAATCTCAGAAAGCCTGCGATTACGGATGCGACCAATGTTAAGAATATGAAGAAGATTTTACCTTATTTATAATTGAGGTTAGGAGGAGAATAAGACATGGCAAGAATTAAAGGTGGCTTAAATGCCAGAAAGAAACATAACAGAGTGTTAAAGCTTGCAAAAGGCTATAGAGGAGCAAGAAGCAAGCAGTATAGAGTGGCAAAGCAGTCGGTGATGAGAGCGCTTGCCAGCTCCTATGTGGGAAGAAAGGAAAGAAAGCGCGAATTCAGACGCCTTTGGATTGCACGTATCAATGCTGCCGCAAGAATCAACGGCTTGTCCTACAGCAAATTTATGTATGGACTGAAGCTTGCAGGTGTTGATATCAACAGAAAGATGCTGGCAGAGATGGCCGTAAACGATGCTGAAGGCTTTAAGACGCTGGCAGAGCTGGCAAAGACAAAAATTGCGTAACAGACGGCGCCTGGCGGAGTAAGTCCGCCGGGTGTTTTTTGTGGCAGAATTTGATTTGATGGAGAAACGATGAAGCTTATTTTTTTTGATATAGACGGTACAATTATTGACGATGAGAAAAAGGAAATGTCCCAAAGCACCAAAGAGGCTATAGAGCAGGCCAGGAAAAATGGACATATCTGCGTGATCAATACGGGCAGAACCTGGAAGCTGGTAAATGGGAAAGTGACAAAATTTACAGAATTTGACGGTTATGTACTGGGGTGCGGAACCATGGTGACTTATCAGGGCCAGGTTCTTTTGCATGAGAGCTTTTCTGAGGCCTTTTCCCGCAGGATCATAGAGGCCCTGGACAGATATAAAATTGACGCGGTGCTGGAGGGGGCGGAAAATAATTTTAAAGACAGCCCCCAGCGGATTCATTATGAGAAAGCTCGTGGTTTTATGGCGGGGTTTGGGGGGATGAAATTTTGGGGCTTTTAAGAGGGGCCCCGTGATTTTTGTAAGGTTTATGCCTATGTGGAGGATCCGCAGAGCATAAGAGCCTTTTCGGAGGAGTTTTCCCAGGAGCTTTCTGTTGTGGATCGGGAACAGGGTTTTTATGAGATTCTGCCAAAAGGGATTTCCAAAGCTACAGGGATGCAGTTTCTGGCACAAAAGCTTGGGATTTCCATGGAGGATACTGTGGCATTGGGCGACAGCAGCAATGATATTCCCATGCTGGAATGCGCTCATACAAGCATCGCTATGGGAAATGGAGTAAAAGCGGTTTTGGAGATGGCAGATTATGTCACTACCGATGTGACACAGGATGGAATCAGGAACGCCTTAAAGTGGCTGGGGGTCATATAGCCCCCGGCCTTTTTGTCTGCAAAAAGGAAAAGAGCACAAAAAAATGGAGATAGCGAGACTCGAACTCGTGACCTATACGTTGCGAACGTATCGCTCTCCCAGCTGAGCTATATCCCCATGAAGTGCAAATATAAAAGAAAAAGCAGATAACGGGAGTCGAACCCGCCTTTCCAGCTTGGGAAGCTAGCGTTCTACCGATGAACCATATCTGCAAAAAAGAAAAAGTGGAGCATATGGGATTCGAACCCACGACCTTTTGAATGCCATTCAAACGCGCTCCCAACTGCGCTAATGCCCCAGTGCTTATATAC
>NZ_CEWDFQ010000177.1:0-6454 GCF_982438285.1 Acetatifactor sp.
GCATTATTGACAGCCTTATTTGAAAGCTTCACCATGATAACCGTTAAAACTCCTACAATAATCAAAAGAATCCAAGCCATGGCAGATGCCTTGCCCATTTTTTGATAAATAAATGCGTTATGGAAAAGATACAGCGGATACATCAAAATCGAATTTTCCGGCCCTCCGGATGCGCCGGATGTATTTCCCCCAGACGCCGTAGTGATGACGTATACCTGCGTAAAATACTGAAACGCATTGATCAGGTTCAAAATCGCCTGATAAACAAGAACATGGGCAACGCAAGGCAGCGTTATGTAAAAGAAACGCTGGATTCCATTCGCTCCATCTAATTTTGCTGATTCATAGTAGCTGCTCGGCACATCCTGAATAGCTGCCAGACATACCAACATGGCGGTTCCAGTACACCAGGTTCCCATCATAATCAGCGCCCACATGGTTGTATCAGGATTGATCAGCCAGGCAGGGCCATCAATGCCAAAGAGTTTTAAAAAATTATTGATAAATCCATAGGTAGGATCAAACATCCAAATCCATACCATGGTGGCCGCCACCATAGGAATAACAGAAGGCAGAAAAAAAATGGTGCGCACAATCCCTCTTCCCCGAAACCGTTTGCTTACAATACTGGCCAAAATAAGCGCTACCAGCAGATTTACAGGGGTAGCCACAAAAGCATAAAAACATGTATTTCTAAGGCTCTTATAAAATCTTGCATCATGAAAGAGGCTGATATAGTTTTCAAGCCCAACCCATTCAGGATCAACAATAGGATTAAATTCTGTAAAACTGTAATACAAAGACATCAATAAAGGATAAATGCTAAACAGCAGAAATCCAGCAATCCAAGGCAAGGCAAACAGAAATCCGTTTCTGTCATCCCGCGTCAGTTTCCATCTGTTTTTTTGTCTCATATCAACCCGGTCCTTTCCCTTTTGAAAAGCACGGTACGTTCTTCCCTATTCAGAACGTACCGTGAAAACCTTTCCTAATTCAACATCTCTGCTTGTTCCTGCAGCTCACGCATAGCTTCCTCCGGTGTTTTGCTTCCGTTGTACACATAATCCAGATATTCTTCAATCAAAGATACATACTGGGCGGACTCTTTCATCTTAGGCGCTGCAATTCCATTGCTTGTTTTCAACGCTTCCATAAAGGATGGGAAGATTTCATTGCTTGCCAAAAGGTCCGGATCGTCAAAAAGGGTGTTATTCGCCGGCAAAGAGCCAATTTCTATCAGGAAATCCTTTGCGCCATCTGTAGCAAACCAGGAGATAAAAGCATATGCGCCCTCCTTCTCCTTCGCTCCCACAGGGATGGCCAGGGAAGTATTTTCATAGCGGCTGACTCCCTGAAGCTCAGGATTCGCCTCTGTACCGGGAACCATGGCAACGCCGAAATTCACGTCCGGATTGTTTTCTTTAATCTGGTTTGCAAGCCATGGACCATCGAAACGGAATAGCTGTTTTCCTGTAAAGAAAATGTCCTGTGGAGTGTAGCGGTTGGTATTACCCGTGGCCACAAATTTCTGTACCTTGTCGATTCCATACAAGCTTCTATACTGAATATTCATATTCAGGCTATCTAAAATAAATTGGGAATCAGCCGTGGGGGTAACGCCATCCTCTGCAACCCAATTACCTCCAAAAGCATAAATCAGCTCTTGTCTGGCACTGGCAAGGGGGAATAAGGGATAACCCAAAACGTCAATATTTCCATCTTCATCCAAAGTAGTCGCCCTCACTGCCATATCATACAGCTCTTCCATCGTCTTGGGCGGCTCTGTCTCCCCTATATCTGCCAAAATATCCTTGTTATAAAACATCTGAATAATGACAGTTGTAATAGGGAAGCCATACATCTGGCCGTCCACACTGTTGCTTTCCACAGCCGGAGCATCGTAAATGCTAAAGTCAAAACCATTTTCTGTTCCCATTTCTGTCATGTTTTCCAAAAGACCGCTGCTCTGATAGCTGATAATCTCAGAGTTGGAAAGCTCTATTACATCCGGCGCTTCGTTGCTGGACATGGCCACTAAATATTTCTGCTTATCCGGTACACTGAAGCCTTCCACCACATATTCCGACTGGGATTCATTGAAACGTGCAATGGCACGCTCCATAATTTCCGCTTCATTTCCCTTGTGATAATACCAATAGGAAACCTTTACCGGCTCTGTTCCTGTCGGCTGTGTTCCAGCCGTTTCCTCTGCCGCTTCACTTTCTCCCCCTTGCAATGACGCAGTTTGTGTGTCTGCGGTGCTTTGGCCTTCTCCACTGCATCCAGCTAAAAAGCAAAATGAGATTGCTGCTGCCAAGGCCATGTTCCTAAATCGACGATGCTTCTTCATACTGATAACTCCTCCTTTTCATTGGGGAAAACCTCTGCTGGTATTTCCCGTTTATAGTTTTTTGCCTACCTATAAGATACCAATTTTCACGCAGTTTGTCAATATTTTTCAAAATTATTTTTTATTTTGTAATTTTTTTTCAAAATTATTATTCAACCTTGCGGAATCATAAAATTTCCTGCTTGCTTTACGGGAACATACCACTATTCATGCCCTGTTTTCTGCAAAAAAATAGCTGCTGTATATTTCTATACAAGCAGCTATTGCTGAAACTTTTATTATCATTATCTATTTCGGACAGACAAAGCATCCCTGGTACGATCCAGATAGTCTTTTACTGCATCATACTGCATACTGGCTACCGCTGAAAAAAGCACGTCCACAACATTGAGCATGGCAATTCGCGATCCCATGGCACCACTTCGGAAGGTAAGCTCCGGTGTGGAAATGTGAAGCACCACATCCACTCCTCTTGCCAGTTCACTCTTGCTATAACGTGTAATGGCAATGCTTTTCGCTCCGCTTTTTTGAACCAGCTCCAGCGCATCTAAAATTTCGTCTGTTGTCCCTGAATTAGACACCAGAACCGCTACATCCTTTTTATCCAAAAGCGCGGCAGCCGTCCGTATACTATGCCCATCCACAATTGCCTGACAGTGCTTTTTGATTCGCATAAATTTCTGTTGTGCATCCTGACAGACTAAACCTGACGCTCCCAATCCATACCAGTCCACCCACGAAGCAGCAGCAAGCATATCTACCGCCTGTCTGACCTGTTCTTTATCTAAAACCAGCAAGGTGTCCTCAATAGACCGCCGGTTATTGAATGACACATTCTCAATAATGGTTTCTAAGGTATCACCAGGCTGAATATCGGTATACTTTTTTTCTTCTCCCTTCTCCTTTGCGCTTCCAAGAGCAGCTGAAAGATTTAAGGTAAAATCCCTATATCCGCGGTAACCTAAAGCTTTGCAAAATCGAAGTACCGTAGCCTCGCTGGTTCCGCTTCTCTTTGCAAGCTGCTTAATAGACATGGTTGGGATATCCTTAAGTCTACGCTCTACATATTCAGCTACCAGCCTCTCCGTCCTTGTCATAGTTGGCTTTGCGTCCTGTAAACGAATTTCCACATGATTACTCTCATTCATATGGTTCCCCCTTGTGTTAAACTTCTTTCGTTTCTAATCCTTTTTTATAACGGTTTCACATAAGATTCAGCCGTATTACACTGCATGCAGCCAGCAGCTGTACGTCATACTGATTCTGCCTATTTAAGCATATCGCATCAAATAAAAAAATGCAATTTTTTCCTGCAAAAAACAACCCAGGTTATCTTCTTTCATTGTTCAAATACAAAAGCTGTTTTTCCGGCCAGGAGCTTTTGCAGCATATCCGCAAACTCCTCGATATAATAGTTGGTTTGATCCTTCCGCCAGAAAGCGCAGTACTTTCGCATAACCTGTCTGCCGCCCTGACAGATAGGCAGCCGCCGGATGAAGTCCCCCTCCGGCGGAAGGGTTCCCACACTCTCAATCGGCAGAAAGCCGCGATTGCTTACCACAAGCAGACGTCCCTCCTCCAGATTATCCGCAAAGAGATAGCTGCCGCCAAATCCCAGGGTATTTTGATAGTACTCCTGTTCCGCATTCCGCTGCTCCTTGGAGGAAATGAGAATGCAGGGAATACGCTTTAATTCCTCCAGTTCAACACTGTCCTTCCTGCTGAGATCATTTTGTATGGAAACCTCCGCGTAGCAGCCGCACTGCATCAGCTCAAAATTCATATAGGCATCGGAAAATGCCCTCCTTTGATCATTCAAAACCAGATCCACACCCCCAAAGCGAAGCAGGTCGTAGAGTTCCTCGTGGGTGCCATTCACAATATTGATGGACACTTCCGGATAAGCCTTTGAAAACTCGGCAATAGCCTGGTGAAGCTCCATGCCGCTGTAGCAGCGCAGGTACCCAATGCGCAGCTGCAGCTCTTTGTCTGCACCCAGGCGCTTTGTCTCATGAAGCAAATCATCCACCTGCTCCAAAATGGCTTTACAGTGAGAATAAAAGTACTGTCCCGTGGGCGTAAGGGTAAACCGGCGGTTCGCCCGCTGAATCAGCAATACTCCCAGCTCTTTTTCCAATGATTGAATCTGCTGGGAAATGGCTGACTGCGATATATAGCACTGTTCTGCCGCCTCGGTAAAACTATTGCAGTCCACAACAGCCACAAAATATTTCATCTGCCGAAGCAGCATGGACAATTCCTCCTTTTCTAGGACAATTATGACTCTATTATAGGAGAATCATCCAATGGCTTCAAGTATGAAAATCAAAGATGCCTGCATATATGTATCAAAAAAAGAACATAAAAAATATTTCTAACCTATAGACAAAAAATGGAGAAGGTGCTATTCTTATACCAGATAAACAGTAATCATTACTATTTTTATTTTAAGAAATGGAGGCTTTATTATGAGCGCAAACACTGCACAGGTTAACAATCTGGTAAATCTTCTGGACGGCTACGCACAGAAGGGCGGACACCATCTGAATGTAAATGTTTTGAACAGGGATACACTTCTGGATGCACAAAAGCACCCTGAGAATTACCCTCAGCTGACCATCCGTGTCAGCGGCTACGCAGTAAACTTTATCAAGCTGACTCCTGAGCAGCAGGCGGATGTTATCAGCAGAACCTTCCACGAATCAGTATAATACTATCCCCTTTCATAAATTACCTGAAAATAAGTAATTGCGAAACTCGCTGACAAAGTCACGAACCTGGTCATAATAACCAAAAACGGGTTCCAAAGCAGTGGCTGGTCACCCTTATTTTGGTTATTACGCCCAGTTTCTGATACCAGAAAGCAAGTTTCGCAAACGCTTAATTACTTAATTACCTGAAAAGAGAAGAACGGCCCGGGCCGTTCTTCTCTTTTGTCTGAGTATGTGATATACTACTCATTGGATGTTGAGGTCAAAGGGGGGCGGTCACAATTCTGACGATTTGCGGCAGGAAGGCCTTTTGACCCTGACACCCGCATTGCTAAAAAATACAGGATGCCGCCGTCCAGAAGGGATGCGGCGAAAGGAAATCATGAATATTATTATCGTAGGATGCGGCAAAGTGGGATACACCCTGGTAGAGCAGCTAAGCGGGGAGGATCACAATATTGTGGTCATTGATGAAAAAGAAGAAAAGGTAAAGTCCATAACGGATGAGCTGGATGCTATGGGCATTGTGGGAAATGGAGTCAGCTATCAGGTTTTGCAGGAGGCCGGCATAACCGATACAGACCTTTTGATTGCGGTAACCGGTTCCGACGAGCAAAATCTCCTGTGCTGTGTCATCGCCAAAAAAGCAGGCAACTGTAAGACCATTGCCCGTGTGCGCAATCCCATTTACAACGAGGAATCCAATTTTTTGAGAAAAGAGCTGGGACTGGCCATGATCATCAATCCGGAGCTGACCTCCGCCTCCGAAATCGCCCGCATTTTTCAGTTTCCCTCTGCGGTTAAGATTGACACTTTTTCCAAGGGCCGCATAGAGCTTCTGCATTTTCGGGTTACAAAAGACTGCCTTTTGAATCATTATGAGCTGATTCACATCCGCACCACCTTAAAGTGTGAGGTGCTGGTATGTATGGTGACCAGAGGGGAGGATGTGCTGATTCCCAGGGGTGACTTTATTTTCCAGGAAGGGGACATTGTAGCGATCATCTCCACTCCGCCCAAGGCAAATGAGTTTTTTAAAAAAATAGGCATAGGCACCGGGCGGATCCACTCTGCCATGGTGGTGGGCGGCGGCACCATCGCTTACTATCTGGTCAAGCGCCTTCTTGCCGTTGGAATTGAGACTAAAATTATCGAACAGGACAGTGCCAGATGTGATCAGCTGAACGAGCTGCTGCCAAAGGCCACCGTCATCTGCGGCGACGGCACGGATCAGAAGCTGCTTTTGCAGGAAGGGCTCTCCTCTATGGATGGCTTTGCTGCGTTGACGGGAATGGACGAAGAGAATATTCTGCTCTCTCTGTTTGCCAAAAAGACCTCCAGCGCCAAAATTGTGACCAAAGTCAACAGAATCAACTTCAACAGTGTGCTGAAC
>NZ_CEWDFQ010000178.1:0-6435 GCF_982438285.1 Acetatifactor sp.
GAAGGGCAGGAGCGTAAAGCAGAGCCAGGCAGGCTGCGGGTGGAGACTGTGCGGGGTGCTCCGAGAGCGGCTGCAGCCACGCATTTTATGATGCTTCTCTCAAAACAGAGAAGAAGGCTGCACAGGATATGGAAATCCTGAATCTGGAAGAGGAGGGGAAATAAATGGAGAATGTAAGAGATTTATTGCTTCTGCTGGTAGGCTCCTCCCTGGTCAGCAACGTGGTTTTGAGCCAGTTTTTCGGATTATGTCCTTTCCTTGGAGTGTCGAAAAAGACCAGCACGGCGGCAGGAATGGGAACTGCCGTTATCTTTGTGATAACTTTGGCAAGCGCGGTTGCAGGCGTGATTTACAAATATGTGCTGCAAAGATTTCATATTGAATATCTGCAGACCATTGTCTTTATTCTTGTGATCGCAGCCTTGGTTCAATTTGTGGAGATGTTCTTAAAAAAGGCCATGCCGGGGCTGTACAAGGCATTGGGAGTATATCTGCCCTTGATTACCACAAACTGCGCCGTTTTGGGTGTGGCGCTCACTAATGTGCAGAAGGAGTACGGTATCCTGACGGGCATTGTAAACGGTTTTGCCACAGCCGCAGGCTTTACAATGGCCATTGTGATTCTCGCAGGACTGCGGGAAAAAATGGCTTACAATGATGTGCCGGAATCCTTTCAGGGTATGCCCATGGTGCTTTTGACCGCCGGGCTTATGGCAATCGCCTTCTGTGGATTTTCCGGGCTGTTATAGAAGGGAGGCGGCATATGAGTATAGCAGGAATTGCGGCCGCAGCGGCCGTAGTAGGCATTGTTGGTATTTTTGTGGGACTCTTTCTGGGAGTGGCTGGCATCAGCTTTAAGGTGGAGACAGACGAAAGAGAGGAAAAGGTGCTTTCGGCGCTGCCGGGAAATAACTGTGGAGGCTGCGGGTATCCGGGATGCTCCGGACTTGCAGCTGCCATCGTAAAAGGGGATGCTCCGGTGAACGGCTGCCCTGTGGGTGGTGAAGCGGTGGGAAGGGCCATCGGAGAAATCATGGGAGTGGACGCAGGAGAGAGCCGGAGAATGACTGCCTTTGTGCACTGTCAGGGAGATTGTGACAAGGCGGCGACGGATTATGATTACTATGGAGCAAAGGACTGCCGCATGATGAGCTTTGTGCCCGGCGGCGGCCCCAAAACCTGTAACAGCGGATGCCTGGGGTTTGGCACCTGTGTGCAGGCCTGTCCCTTTGACGCCATCCATGTGGTAAACGGCGTCGCCCTGGTTGACAGAGAAAAATGCAAGGCCTGCGGAAAATGCGTACAGGCCTGTCCAAAGCATTTGATTTCCCTGATTCCCTATGAGGCAAAGACAGCGGCTGCCTGCAGTTCCACGGATAAGGGGCCGGTCACCGCAAAGGCATGCAAGACAGGCTGTGTGGGCTGCGGCATCTGTGTCAGGGCCTGTCCTGAGGGTGCGGTGAAGGTGGAAAGCTTCCATGCGGTGATCGATCAGGAAAAATGTACCGGGTGCGGTATTTGTGAGGAAAAATGCCCGAAAAAGGCCATTGTCAGGCTTTCAGGGGCAGAATGAAGAAAAGGAGGAAACAGCCATGCGCTTGCCGGAGGATTATAACGACCATTCCGGGCTTACGCCCACAGTGGTTTCTGCCATTGTGGCGGTAACGCTTTTTGTGGGAGCCATTCTTGCGGTAGTGCTTCTTATGAACAGTCAAAGGCCTGCAGGGAAAAGGCAGGCACAGGCAAAAGAGACGGGGGTTTTTATTGAGGAGGAGACTCTGGAGCAGTCTGCTGAAGGAAGCAGCTATCCGGATACGGAGGATATTCTGACGGGAAGCACATTAAGTCCGGATGATTTTGACTTTTGGGATATGTATCCCGAGGAAACAGAAGAAGCGCAAGAGCCTTCACAGGAGGAAACGCCGGAGACTGCGGAAAATGACCCGGCTACAGATGGAAAACATACCTTAATTGAATATGATGACGGCAAAGAAGAATGGGTGTTGATCAGCCCCTATCTTCCCAAGCATGAGTATGATTTTACCAGGCTGGTATATCAGTCCAATCTTATGAAGTATTATGAGGACGGCAAGCTGGTTTCCTTTGTGGGAGCGGATATTTCAAAGTATCAGGACTATGTGGATTTCGGGAAGCTGAAGAAGGCGGGAGTGGATTTTGTAATGCTGCGTGTGGGGGCAAGAGGCTATGGAAGTGGGCAGCTTGTGCTGGACGAATACTTTGCTGAAAACATAAAGCGGGCCTCCGACGCAGGGCTTGAGATCGGCGTTTATTTCTTTTCCCAGGCCATATCAAACGAGGAGGCTGTGGAGGAGGCTGACATGGTGCTGGAAAATATAAAGGATTATGAGATCACCTATCCGGTGGCCTTTGATATGGAATATATTGAAAACGACGCTTCCCGGATAGATAATCTGAGCAAGTCGGAGAAAACGGAGATTACAAAAACCTTTTTGGACACCATTCAGAATGCAGGCTATAAGGCCATGCTTTACGGAGATAAGGAATGGCTGTTAAAGGATATTGATCTGTCAAAGCTGACAGCTTATGATGTCTGGCTTTCCCAGGAGTCGGATATTCCCGATTATCCCTATCGGTTTACCATGTGGCAGTACACAAAGAAAGCATCCATTGACGGCATTGCAGGCTATGCCGACCTAAATATCAGCTTTATTGATTACTCTGAAAAATAATTTATGATTTTGGGGGAAATCTCAAGGCAGGAGTAAATCTGGGCGTATCTGGAAGGGGAGATTCCCTCGATGTAATTCGGGGAATACTGCCTGGAAATGCCGTTCTTTTTCAGGCAGTCAATGGCTTTATTATAGGCAATGGCAGCTTCCAGCTCTGTGGCATATCTTCCCACCAGATAATTTCCCCTGACATGAATGCGGACAGTATATAGATACTGTCCGTTTTTTTGTTTTTCCAAACGGATTCCGTGATAGGTGTTTTTTATTTCCAGATTTTCCCGGCGGAAGTCTGTTGGATCATTGTTGATAAAACGAAAGTCCACACCTGGAACCGCATAATTCTTAATGCCGTAACGGGAACGGATATTTACCTGCATTCCGTAATCGGCCACAAAATAATGGCTGCCCCGGCACATGATCTTATGAGAGGCATAATAAAATAAATCGTCGGGATCGAATTTCAGCACATGAGACGGAGACAGATAGTAGTAAAAAAAACGCTGTCCCATATAGATGGGATTTCCAAAATAGATACCGTTGTCCCTGAAGTTTAAAAGGCAGACCCATTTTGCAAAGGGGAGAGGAGAGCTCTCTTCATAGGTGTGCAGGGTGACGGATTCATCCTCCAAAAGCCGCCGTCCCTCCCTGTAGGCACAGTGGCCTTCCTGGGGGGAAGAAAAGCTTCCCAGGCTGATATGCTTCCTGCGGTAGGTTAAAGAGGCGCGGTAGTATACGGTCCCGTCTTTTTTTTTGGAACAAAAAACACCCTCATAATGGGATTTGGGTTCATTCTCATATCTGTTCATGATCAAAAACACCTCATGTAAATGTAAACCTATTATAACATTATTTTTACAAATAGGAACAATTTAGAAATATTTTTAGGACTTGCTTCATAAACTAATATATGGCTGGAAGTAAAATTGAAAACTGAAAGGGCGTTAAGGCATTATGTATAAAAAGGCAGTCAGCGCGCTTGCGCTTTTAAATCTGTTATTCCTGTTTGGCTTTTTGTGTCTGAGGGGCGTAGAGGAAAATAAGCTGGCGTCCCGGCCGGCCTACGAGCTTAAGGCAGATGAAAGTATATTAGCGGACAGTAAAAGCAGCAGTATGGGGATCGTATCCGCAGCGGCGTCCGGGCAGAGGGTGGTGGATTTCGACGTACTCAAAAAGGAGCTGGCTTATGATCTGGAGGATCAGGATTTGGAGATTCTGCTGCGGATTGTGGAGGCCGAGGCAGGAGGAGAGGACGAAGAAGGAAAGCTTTTGGTGGCCAATGTGGTATTAAACCGGGTAAACAGTGTAAAATTTCCGGACACGGTGTCGGAGGTAGTATTTCAGCGGGAAAATGGAGTGACCCAGTTTTCGCCGGTGGCAAATGGGAAAATATGGAAGGTGCAAATCAGTGAAGAGACGCGGGAAGCAGTTGGACGTGCCCTTGAGGGAGAGGACATTTCCCAGGGAGCTCTTTATTTTGCAGCAAGAAAATATGCGGACAGTGACAAAATGAAATGGTTTGACGAAAACCTTACATTTCTGTTTCAGTATGGCGGACATGAGTTTTTCCGATAGCAGGCAAAGCGCCCCTGTTTCCGGGCTTTTGGAAAGTGATTGCACCCTGTATAAAATTATGCTACAATAATGCAGTGATGCGAAATGAGCAGCACAGAAGCGAGGAGAAATATGGACGTATTATATCACAGTACACGAAGCGAGGGATTGGCTGTAACGGCATCTGAGGCGATTCTAAAGGGTCTTTCCGAGGACGGAGGACTTTTTGTGCCAGACCATATTCCTGCGCTGGATAAGAGCCTTAAGGAGCTTTCCGGCTTAAGCTATCAGGAGACCGCCTACGAGGTGATGAAGCTTTTTTTGACAGATTTCACAGAGGAAGAGCTGAAGGACTGCATTCAAAAGGCTTATGATGAGAAATTTGACACAGACGAGATCGCACCTTTGGTGGAAGCGAAAGGGACATATTATCTGGAATTGTTCCACGGTCCAACCATCGCCTTTAAGGACATGGCGTTATCCATTCTGCCCCATCTCCTGACGGCTTCGGCGCGGAAAAATCATATCAAGAACGAGATCGTGATCCTGACAGCCACCTCTGGCGATACCGGAAAGGCGGCGCTGGCAGGCTTTGCCGGTGTGGAAGGCACCAGGATTATCGTTTTTTATCCCAAGAACGGCGTCAGTCCCATCCAGGAAAAGCAGATGGTGACCCAGAAGGGAGACAACACGCTGGTCGTGGGCATCCATGGGAATTTTGACGACGCCCAGACAGGAGTAAAGAAAATTTTCGGAGATAAGGATCTGGCTGCAGAGATGGAGCGGAAGGGCTTTCAGTTTTCTTCTGCCAATTCTATCAATATCGGCAGGCTGGTGCCCCAGATATGTTATTATGTGTATGCCTATGCAAAGCTCCTTAAGGAAGGCAAAATTGCAGAAGGAGAGCCCATCAATGTGGCGGTTCCCACAGGAAACTTCGGCAATATTCTGGCGGCCTTTTACGCAAAGAACATGGGGCTTCCCATTGGTAAGCTGATTTGTGCTTCCAATGAAAATAAAGTGCTTTACGACTTTTTTTCCACGGGCGTATATGACCGCAACAGGGAATTTGTGCTGACCTCCTCACCTTCCATGGATATTTTGATCTCCAGCAATCTGGAGCGTCTGATTTACCGCATTGCGGGCAGCGATGCCAAGAAAACCAAAGAGCTTATGGCGGCCCTGGGCGGACAGGGAAAATATGAGATTACGGATGACATGAAAGCACAGCTCTCCGACTTTTACGGAAATTTTGCAGGAGAAGAGGAGACTGCTTTGACTATCGCAAAAATATACAGAGACTGCAGCTATGTGCTGGATACACACACGGCGGTGGCTGCGGCGGTTTATGGGAAATATAAAGCGGAAACAAAGGATGAGACGAAGACTGTGATTGCATCCACGGCCAGTCCCTTTAAGTTTACCAGAAGCGTAATGAACGCCATCGATCCCAAGTATGACGCAATGGATGATTTTGCTCTGGTGGATGCCCTTTCCCAGATTGCCAATGTAGAGGTGCCTAAGGCGATTCAGGAGATTCGGACGGCCCCGGTGGTACATGACAAGCAGTGTGACGTGGATCAAATGCAGAATGTAGTCAGAGAATTTTTAAAGCTTTAATACATAAAAACGAAACAGGGCGGAATCCTTAAAGGATTCTGCTTTGTGCATACAGGGAAAAAAGCGCGCAGGAAAGCGCAGAAAGAGGTTATTATGACGGCACAGGAAATACTGAAGAGAGTGGATCACACACAGCTAAAGCCATATGCGACCTGGGAGGATATCAAAAAGCTCTGCGACGAGGCTGTGGAATATCAGACAGCCAGCGTATGTGTACCCCCCGCGTATGTGAAGAGAATTCATGAGGCCTATGGAGACAAGGTTAAAATTTGTACTGTGGCAGGATTTCCTTTAGGCTACAGCGTTACGGAGGCGAAGGAGGCAGAGATCGTCCAGGCTCTGGCGGATGGCTGCAGTGAGATTGATATGGTAATCAACATAAGCGACGTGAAAAACGGTCTCTATGAAAAGGTGGAGGAGGAAATCCGCCGCCTGAAGAAGACCTGCGGCGATCATATTCTAAAAGTAATTGTGGAGACCTGTTATTTGACGGAGGAAGAAAAAATAGCCATGTGCAAGGCTGTCACAAGGGCAGGAGCGGACTACATTAAAA
>NZ_CEWDFQ010000179.1:0-6336 GCF_982438285.1 Acetatifactor sp.
ATATACTACCATGAAGGTAAACAATGAAATCGAATTGTGCGAAGTATCTGATCTGGAGTGCAAGCAGCAAATTGAACGCCTGCTTTTAAAGAACCGCATCTCCTACTATATCCGCTGGCCCAAATCCTCTTTCTTCGGACGGAAAAAAGACTCCTGCATCATCTGTATCAACGATAATGTTCGAGATGAGGCGGAAAGCATTGTGCGTGCAGTGTGTGACGAGAAGGGATATAATGTAAGGTTTATTTTAAAGAAATCCCAGAACAATTACTTGTAAAAGCACATGCGCCTGCGGGCGCACTGAACAAAAGGGCCTGCTCCCTGCGGAGAACAGACCCTTTTCTTTTTTAACAGCTTCTAGTCAAAATCAAATTTGGTAAAGCGTTTTGCCATGGCTCCGTACCGGAATCTTGCCATTTCATTTTTCTCCAACACATCCGCCTCATTCCCTCTGTACTGACAGCGGATACAATAATATTCGTCCTTGTCCTTATCGTAGAACATATCCATATCCAAATCTCTCATAAAACAGGAAGGACACCTGTAATTTAATTTGCCTTTTCCAGCTTGAGCCATGTGCCAATTACCTCCTTATCTTTTACCTTTGCAGTGTAGCCTAAAGTGAACATGGGTGAGAAAGCATAGCCCTCCTTCACATAACCTACTGCGTTCTCTGCATCGGAGCGCATGGAAACCTTTGTTTCAATCTGAGGCACCGTTGCGATCACCTGCTCTGCGCCCGGCATTTCCAGCTCACGGCACTTGTACTCGTAGGGAAGGGTCTCCTCCTCACTTCCCTTTTTGCAGGTCAGTGTAATCCCCAGCATATCCTCAGAGTATTCGGTGGTTCCGTAGCAGGCAACCATATATTCATTGAGTTCAACCTCTGCATCGGGATTGCTCATCTCAAGAATCCTTCTCTCCATTTTGATTTCAGAGCTTCCCTCCTCAAAAGAGATCACCGTCTGCAGCTTCAAAGTAAGATCCTGGAATTCAATCTCCACGGGATCCAGCGTCAGAATCCTGGTGTTGCCCTCCTTGGAAAAATGAGCCTTGGTGCGGCACAGACACAAATCCACTTCCTCACCGTTATGTTTGAGCTTTGCGCTTCTTACAGTTCCCTCGCCTGCATAATGTGTGAAATAGCCCGCGCGGTATTTTTCCTGAATCAGGAACGGATAAGAAGCGTCCGTCACATGCTTGGTACCAATGCCTACCGGCCACTCCAGCTTTGCGGCATAGGGACGAAGGTCAACGATAGCACCGCCCTGGTCCATATTGACACAGACTCTCATAAAGGGATCACAGTACCAGAAAAGCTGCTTGTCTGAGCCATACAGAATGTCTCTCCACAGCGCACACTCAGGCTCCGTATAGGTCTTCTTCTGACGGTAATAATCAGCAAACTCAGCCATGGTCATATCGGTGAGCTTGCCCTCCTCCTTCAGCTTCCCATAATATGCCATGCCGTCCTCGTAGCTCTTCTTCAAAAGCTCATAGGGCTGCTCCCAGCGTCCCATCTTATTCAGCCAGCCAGGTCCCACAAACATCATATTGTAGGCATAGCCATTGTTATATTTCTCCAAATCTCTGTACTGGTCAATCAGATTATACAGATAAGGATATTCCCAGGTTTTAGTGTCATAGATCATACCGCGCAGCACGTTTTGCGGATGTGTACCAAAATTAGAGCCGTTGCCGTCATAGCAGGCAAGCAGGTCTCTGGAAAGATGCGGGATTGCAACCACACCGCTGTCCTCCGCTTCATTTGCCGCAGGCGCATGGGTGTTCTGCTTGGAAGGAATCCAGGGAGCCCAGGGGCCGCCGTCCATAAAGGTATACCAGGAGTTGTTGCAGGTATGATAAGCCTTGGGGCCCTCCTCCCAGCAGGTGGCAACCTCACACTTTACGCTGGGATATTTCTCCTTAATGTAATTGGTCAGCTCCGCATCCATATAATAAGAGCCCGTGGACTCAGGATAAAAGCCGAATTTCTCATAAAATTTTTCAAATACATCGTCCACGATGGACTTTTTGTCCTCCATGGAAAACATCCAGATACAGAAATCCTTGGTCTTGTACTTCTCCCGGAATTCCTTACAGGGAAGCCCCAAAAGAGACAGCGCAATCTCATCCCCATAGGCTTCATGGTCCTGCTTCGCCAGCTCTACCGCTTCGTCATTAAAAAGCGATGCGTATGTCATCTGAATGGTGGTTTTCAGGCCATATTTGTGTGCAGTGGCCTGCTGAAATTTGAAGATATCAAGAGATTCCGTAAGCAGAGCCTTACGTCCCAGATCCTCTTCCTTTCCATGTCCTGTCACTTTTTCCGCGTATTCAGGCACCATTTCAGGACGATGAATAATATTTACAATAAATTTGTCCATTTTTTTCTCCTTTTTATCGATTTCCTTTTTCGCTTGATTCCCCTTTAAAATCCCGGATTACGGACAGCGCAGGCAGCGCATTGCCATCATAGTCAAACAACGCCTGATTTGCCCACTCGTTCCCTCCCGGTCCGGGATCATTCATATAGGCCAGGGATTCTTCATTGGCCCAGCCGCATCCGGGCACCGGTATCCACGCAGGCTCCCAGTAATAGAAGCCTCTTCCCAATCCACCGGGAATCTCTGCGATCTTTTTCATTACATCGCTCATAAAATCTGCCTGTCCCTGAGGCGTCATAGGATAAGCCACCGCTTCCGCCAGATGAGGCTTGGTAGCCATGCCCTTGCGTTCACTGTCAGACAGCTTTTCGTATTCCTTATAGTCCTCCATGGTATGTCCCATGGAAACCTCTGCAACCACAATCTCCTTGCCGTATCTCGCAGCCAGATCATTCATATTATTTGACAAATCTTCTATCGTGCCATGCCAGAAGGGATAATAGGAAAGACCGATGACCTCAAAGTCAGCGCCCCGCTTTGTGTATTCGTCAAACCATTTCCGGCATTTTTCATTGTTTCCGCCGCAGTCCAAATGAATCATCACCGGAATTGAGGCATCCACCTCTCTCACAGCACGGATTCCGGCACTGATAAAACGGGCAATGTTGTCATAGTTTCCTTCTTTTCCCAATGGCCACAAAAGACCGTTGGTCACCTCATTCCCCACCTGCACCATATCGGGAAGCAGCCCCTTCTCGCCAAGCTTTTCCAGGGTCTCCCTGGTATAGGAATAGACAGCCTTCTCCAGCCCATCCGCATCCATCCCCTGCCAGGCCTTTGGTACAATCTGCTTGCCCGGGTCCGTCCAAAAATCACTGTAATGAAAATCCAGAAGATACGTAAAGCCGAGCTTTTTGCCTTCCTGCGCAATCCATACCAGCTTGTCAAAGTCATTGGTGCCCGCACCATAAGGTTTTCCCTGGGGACTATAGGGATCGTTCCAAAGTCTGATGCGCAGAGAATCTGCGCCATATTTTTTTAAAATGGAAAGAGGCGCTTCCTCCTTCCCCTGATCATAATATTTCGCCCCCAGCCCGAGGAGCTCGGGCAGGGTGGAAACATCCATTCCTTTGATAAATTGCTTCATAGCTTCAACCATTTCCAATCTGAGATTATCCCTTTACGGAACCGCCGGTAACACCTTCAACATAGAATTTCTGCATAATCACGAACAACGCAGAAATGGGGATAGATACCAAAACGCCGCCCGCGCAGAATTGCGTAAAGTAGGTGTTGATCAGGCTCTTGTCCAGCATGTTGTACAGACCGATAGCCACCGTCCACTGAGAAGAGATACCGGAATTGAGCATCATCTTTGCATATACGAAATCCATCCAGGGAACCAGGAAGGAGCTGATTACCGTATAAACAATGATGGGGCGGCTCATAGGGATGACAACCCTCCAAAAGATAGTGGCCTCGCTGGCGCCGTCCAGATAGGCGGCTTCCCGCAGAGAGGTCGGTATGGTGTCAAAAAAGCCCTTGGCAATCAAATACCCGAGTCCGGAGCCTGCGGAATAAACAAGAATCAGTCCCAGATGGGTGTTGGTCAGATTCAGGGTGCGGAGAATAAAGTACACTGCAATCATGGACAGCACGCCGGGAAACAGATTCAGAATCACGCCCACATTCATCAAGGGCTTACGCATTTTAAACCGCATGCAGGATGTGGCATAGGCCACCATCAGCACAAAAATAGTGGAAATCACACAGGTAAAGCATGCAATGATAAAGGTGTTCTTAAACCAGTTGGGAAACTGTGCCACACTATCTGCAGAAAAAAGCAGATTTTTATAATTCACCACGCTCCATTCTTCAGGGAAAAAGGTGCTTGTATTCATTCCCGTGTAGGCGCTGAAGGAGGTCACCAAAAGCCACACAATGGGTATCAGCCAGATAAAAGCCAAAAATGCCAGAAATACATGGCGCAGTACAAGATTAACCACTTTTTTCATCAACGGAACGCCTCCTCTCTGTCTCCCTTCAGGAATCTGCTAAAGGCAATGAGGGTGAATACCGCACAGATAATAAACACTACAATACCAATAGCGGACGCCATCTTGTAATTATAATAATTCTGTGTCAGGTTGAACAGCCAGGTAATCAAAAGGTCCGTCTCCTTTGCCTGAGAATTTGCCATCAGCTGGTCTGTGGTGACAAACACATCCTGGGTCAAAAGGTAGATTACGTTAAAGTTATTGATGTTCTTCACAAAATCCGTCACCAGAGTGGGCCCTGTCACAAAAAGCACATAGGGCATGGTGATATGGATAAAGGTCTGTCTGGGTGTTGCACCATCAATTCTTGCGCTCTCCAGCTGCTCCGTGGGAATATTCATCAGCACACCGGTTGCAATCAGCATCTGATAGGGAACGCCGATCCAGATATTGATCAGAATAATCATAACATGCGCCCAGCCGTTGGCCGAAAGGAAGGGTATATAGCTGGTGCTGATCAGTCCGATATCCCGAAGCCAGTCTGTCAGTCCTATGCTGGCACAGAAGGTATTGAAGATACCATTGTTTGCAAAAAAGTTTCTCACCAAAAGCAAAGACACAAACTGGGGAACTGCTATGGTGATCACAAAGAGAGTACGCCACAGCTTAGGCAGCTTTGTCTTTTTACTATTAATCAACATGGAAAGAAGGATGCCGCCAATGTAGGTGGTAATGGTTGCAAAAACCGCCCACACCAGAGTCCAGATCAATATCTTTCCAAAGGCATATCCAAAGGTTATGGTCAAACCGCCGCTGCTGAAAAGACTTTTAAAGTTTTCAAACCCCACCCAGGTAAACAGGGCGGTAGGCGGCATATGCTGCTGATCATAATTGGTAAAGGCTACCAGAATCAGCACAAGAAGAGGAACTACTGTAAATACGACAACTCCCGTCACAGGCAGCGCCAAAAGCGTTACATAAAATTTCTTGTTGATGTATTCCTTCATATCTTCCCTAAAGGTATTGATATGCAGGCCTGCCTCCGCCCGCTTCTGCAGCCTGTAGACAGCTACGATGTTGTATAAATACACCACGGCAAAAATTGCCCAAACCACAAAGCTTATCAATGAAAACAGCAGAATCATGAAAGAATGATCGTAATCATTAAATTCTGTCTGCATGGTGGCAATGTTAAAAACAGACTCCTGCTGTACCGTTCCCAGTGTGCCGAACTTGGGAACATAATCCATGGCGAATCCAAAGGTAAACCAGATGACTGCCACCTCAAAGATTGTCATCAAAATACCTTTCACAAACTGCTTTCTCCGAATGTAGCCCGCGCCCATCCAGATCAAAGACAGCTTCACAAAAAGGTCTCCCTTGGCCACTGCCTGCCCGAATTCCTTGAAAAAACTGCCCACAGCGCCAAAGAAAGCTTGCAAACCCTTTTTGACCTGACTCATTTTCCGCCCACTCCTTTCCTTTGCCATATCCTTTTCATTTAAAAGGGCGCCCCTCCACTACGTCATTTCATTCATAGCTTCAGGACGCCCTATGCTTCCGTCTCAGTCAGAAATACCTCTGAAACAGCTGCTTAACTAATATTTATTGGGTCGGCGCCGAAACACCTTCTACCAGAGTGTCCAGTGCTTCCTGAATTGCAGCCGCATCATCCCTGTTAAGACTTCCCTGTGCGATCATCTCGCCAAAGGTTGCGGTAGGATCCCAGTAGTTGCCGCCTACAACCTGTACCACACCGTAAGCAGACTGCTCGGACAAAGCTGCAATGGCAACGTTGCTCATAACTGCATCGGAAGCTGCAACATTATTGTTGGAAGGTCCGATTTCTCTCTGCTCAAAACGGATGGCCTGATTTTCCTCATTGGTGATCCAATCAGCCAAAAGAGCCGCCCAGCCTGCATTCTTGGAGTATGCGTTTACCCCCACAAGCT
>NZ_CEWDFQ010000180.1:0-6320 GCF_982438285.1 Acetatifactor sp.
CTTTCCTCTCGCATTGTATCTGCCGGAGGGGAGAGGTCCCTTTAAAGTAGTGGTCTATTTGAGATTGACCAATGAGAGGGAAGCGGTAATTCCGCTGAACCGGATTTTACAGCGGGGCTATGCGGTTTTGCTTCTCTGGGTGGAGGATGTGGCTCCGGATGCTGAGGACACTTTTGAGAAGGGGATTTTTAAGAGCCTTTCGGGGAAGAGAGGAAAAAAGGACTGCGGCGCTATGGGGGCATGGAGCTATGCTCTTAGCCGGGTCATGGATTATATAGAACAGGACGCCAGGCTTCTGGCGGCAAAAAGCGTATTGGCGGGCTTTTCCCGGGGAGGAAAATGCGCCCTGTGGACAGCGGCGGCGGATCAGCGTTTTGCGCTCTGCGCAGCCTTTCATTCCGGATGTACAGGAGCGGGCCTAAGCAGATGGGGCAAGAAAAACAAGGAAACGGTAAAAGAGATCACGCAGAAGTTTCCCTATTGGTTTTGTGAGGCTTATGGGGCATATGGGGAGAAGGAGGAGTACCTTCCCGTGGACCAGCATATGCTGCTTGCGCTGATTGCCCCCAGATTTCTGTATCTGACAGGTTCCTTAGAGGATTCTTGGGCGAATCCGGAAAGCGAGCTGGAAAGTGCAAAACTGGCTTCCGAGGCTTATGCACTGTATGGTCTTTGGGGGCTTAAGCTGCCAAAAGAGCCAAAGGAAGAAAAGCTGTATAGGGAAGGCAGAATTGGGTGCTATATCCATAAGGGCGCACATGAAATGACGGAAATGGAGTGGGAGCTTCTGCTGGATTTTGCAGATGAAAAATTTTTGTTTTAGTAATTGTAAAACAGGTTATGGCAAGGGCGCAGAGAAAGCATCTCTGCGTCTTTTCCTATTGACAATCAAGCCATAATGGAGGAGAATAAAAGGCAGTGGCGGGCAGATTCTGCCCGAAGGAAAGGAAGTAGAAAAATGACAAAGATTGATGTGGTGTCTGGATTTCTGGGAGCAGGAAAGACAACCTTGATAAAGAAGCTTTTACAGGAGGCGCTTTCAGGGAGCAAAACGGTGCTGATTGAGAATGAGTTTGGCGAAATCGGCATTGACGGCGGTTTTTTGAAGGAGTCGGGAATTGAGATCAAGGAGATGAATTCCGGCTGTATCTGCTGTTCTTTAGTGGGAGATTTCGGCGCTTCCTTAAAGGAGGTCATTGAAACCTATGAGCCAGAGAGGATATTGATTGAGCCCTCCGGCGTGGGAAAGCTTTCCGATGTGTTAAAGGCAGTGGACAATGTGGCCTTGGAGCTGGATGTACAGGTAAACAGCGCCGTTGCGGTGGTAGATGCCGCAAAGTGCAAAATGTATATTAAGAATTTCGGCGAGTTTTTTATCAATCAGATCGAATATGCGGGAACCGTTATTTTGAGCAGAACAGATAAGGTTTCCGAGGAAAAGATCAAGACCTGTGTGGAGCTGATCCGACAGTATAACAAAAAGGCGGCCATCATTACCACACCTTTGGAGCAGCTGGATGGAAAGGATGTGCTGGAAACCATTGAGGGTGCGGATAGACTGGAGGATATGATGCAGGAAATGCTTAAGGAGACCTGCAGCCACGAGCATCACCATGAGGAAGGCTGCGGCCACGAGCACCATCACCACCATGAGGAGGGCTGTGGCCATGAGCACCATCACCACCATGAGGAGGGCTGTGACCATGAGCACCACCATCATCATGATGAGGACTGCGATTGTGGCTGCCACGATCATCATCATGAGCATGGACATCACCATGCGGACGAAGTGTTTACCAGCTGGGGTGTGGAGACGCCTAATGTATACAGTGCTGAGGAAATAGAGCAGATTCTGACGGCCTTAGACAGCGGTGAATACGGCGCTGTGCTGCGGGCAAAAGGGATGGTTCCCGCAGCGGATGGTTCTTGGATTTATTATGATTATGTTCCGGGCGAGCATGATGTGAGAAGCGGCAGGCCTATGGTAACGGGAAAGATATGCGTTATCGGGTCAAAGCTTGACGAAGAAAAGCTTGGGAAGCTGTTTCGGCAGTAGTGTAAAGAGAAAGCTGAGTCTGTGATGATACTTCGCGGATGTTGGAAAGGCAGGAGCGCGGCATGAAGCCTGTATATGTGATAAACGGTTTTTTAGAAAGCGGTAAGACGGAATTTATTACCTTTACGCTGGGGCAGCCTTATTTTCAGATCAGGGGAAAAACATTGCTTCTTTTATGCGAAGAGGGTGAAATCGAATATGAGGAGGAGCTTTTAAAAAAGAGCAGGACGGAAGTGGAGCTGATTGAGCAGGAGGAGGATTTTAATCCCTCCCACCTTCTGGAGCTGGAAAAAAAGCACAAGCCGGAACGGATCATTATAGAATACAATGGAATGTGGAACTTTAAAAATATGAAGCTTCCGAGACAGTGGAGAATAGAGCAGCAGATCACCACCATTGACGGCTCTACCTTTCCCATGTATTATACAAATATGCGTTCCCTTTTAGCGGAAATGATCCGAAATTCTGAAATGATTATCTTCAACCGTTGTGACGGAATCGCTGATCTGAATAATTATAAGCGCAATATCAAGGCAGTAAATCCGTCGGCTGATGTAATCTTTGAGGACTCCAATGGTGAGATTGATGAAATCTTTGAGGATGATCTTCCCTATGACTTAAATCAGGATACCATTGTCCTGGACAATGAGGGTTATGATATCTGGTACCTGGATTCCATGGACCATCTGGAGCGGTATTTCGGAAAAAAGCTGCAGTTTGTGGCAATGGTGTTAAAACCGGATCATTTTCCGCAGGATTATTTTGTGCCTGGAAGAATGGCTATGACCTGCTGTGCCGACGACATGGCCTTTTTGGGCTATGCCTGCCAGTTTGCCGGGGCAGGCGCCCTGAAGCAGAAGGAGTGGGTAAAGGTGACGGCGACTGTTTCCAGGGAGTATTGGGCAGACTACAAGGGAGAGGGTCCGATTCTTCATGCGCTCAGCGTGGAAAAGACAAAGGCGCCTAAGGATGAAATTATCAGCTTTACCTGATGCTTGGAGAATTAAATTAGAATGAAAAAAATCAACTGGCAAAAATGGATATGTACCATTGCCTTTACCGGTATAATGATAATTGATTGGACCAGAGGAAGCCAGAAATGGCATTACTGGGCTGGGGCAATTAATCTGACAGGAGTGATTCTGGCAGTTGTGATGGCCTTCGGCTTTACCTGGAAAAACCAAAGTCTGTGGAAGTATCTGTTATGGACCGCAGCTTGGCTGGCAGGAACCGGAGTGGGGTACCTTATCTGGAGAATGGCACCGGGAACAGTTTTTGAAATACAGTATTTTACGGCATCTCTTTCCGTGTGGGCTTTGGGTGCTATTGCTGTGCGTATGTTTCAGGAGAAAAATTTTTTTTCCGTCATCAAGGGACGAAAAAAATCTATGGTGGTTTTGGCTGCAGTGCTGGCGCTTCTCATGACGATATCCAGAAGCGGGGAGATCTGGCCGATCTGGTTCTTTTTCATGTTCGGAATGTTTTACCTGGTCAGATATTCGTCCGAGGAATCTGAAGCACTTTGGACATCACTTGCAGATGGAGTGATTATTGGATTTTTCCTCATTCAGTCGTTTGCCTTTGGTTTCCGGCCCTATGACACTGTGAGGTACAGCGGGGCATACGGCAACTGTAACATGAATGCGCTCTTTTATATCGTCACATATATCATGGTGCTGTACAAGCTTCATTGTCTGAGAGTGTCAGATGCAGATGCCTCAGGCAGGAAACGCCGGATTTTTCTGTTGCTTTTTTATGGCGTGCTGGCGGGAGGATTGTTCAATTTTACACTGTTTACCATATCGAGAACCGCTTTTTTGGTGATTGTGGGAGTGACGCTTATATATGCAGGATTGGAATTTTCAGTGAAAAAAAGGCTGCAGTTCTCAAAACTTGTGCGAATAGTGGCTATGGGATGCTTTGCAATAGTACTTACCTTTCCCCTTGTTTATCTTTGCATTCGGTATCTTCCCACAATTCTTCATCATCCTGTTTGGTGGGAAGGAGAATATTCTACAGACAAAGTGCATTCCTTTGATCCTTCCAATTCAGATAAATATGTTTCCCTAGAAGAATTTTTCAGTGAGTTTCTTGGACGGATGAGTCTGACAAATGCCAGACAGGAGGAAGAGATTTTGCTGGAACAAGAAAAAATACATTCGCTGTTTGCAGGTCCTGTATCCTATTCTTCTGCTTTGTCGGCAGAAAGCGAAAGCATTGACAATGGACTGCTTCAGGGCAGCGATGCTGAAAGTTCAGGGAAAATCAGAATCGAAATTTTTAAAAAATATGTGCAAGGCCTGAATTTTTTTGGCCATAGTCCAAGCGAGGGCTATTTTCAGATTACAGAGGGGTATCATTCCTGGCATGCCCAGAATGTTTTTTTACAGATAGCATTTTTTTATGGGATACCTGCAGGTCTTTGTTTTGCGGTTTTGATTGTATGGATGGGGAAAAAGGCGCTTTTGGCCGCGTTTTTTAGAAAAGAGAGGTATTCTCTTTTGCCATTATTGGTATGGCTTGTATTTGTGGGATTTGGAATGCTGGAGTGCGTGTGGTATCCAGGGCAGAGTATTTTGTTTCTGCTTTGTATTACTCCTAAAATATGGATGAAGAGAAAAGCAGTTGACATAAAATAATTTAGTGGAAAAGAGAAAGGCTCAGACAGCATTATGAATATAATTATCGGACTTCTGATACCGTTTCTAGGAACCGCCCTGGGAGCGGCCTGTGTGTTTTTTCTGAAAAATCAAATTGGACCCAATGTCCAGAGAATGTTTACCGGGTTTGCTGCGGGGGTTATGGTGGCGGCCTCCGTGTGGTCCCTTTTGATTCCTGCTATGGACATGAGCGGGGAGATGGGGAAGCTTGCGTTTATACCGGCGGTTGCAGGCTTTCTTCTTGGAATTTTGTTCCTTCTTTTGCTGGATAGTCTGGTTCCCCACCTGCATATGGGCAGCAATGTGCCGGAGGGACGAAAGAGCGGCTTTGGAAGGACTGCAATGCTTTTGTTTGCGGTAACCATTCATAATTTTCCAGAGGGAGCTGCCTGCGGCGCTATTTTTGCGGGGGTTTTAAGCGGGGAAGGCTCTGTTACCATGGCGGGGGCATTAGCCCTGTCCCTGGGAATTGCGCTGCAGAATTTTCCGGAGGGAGCCATTATCTCCCTGCCCCTTCGCAGCGAGGGAAACAGCAGAGCAAAATCCTTTTTGCTGGGAACCTTGTCGGGGGCGGTAGAGCCGCTGGGAGCCCTTTTGGCCATCGGCCTTGCGGGAGTGGTAACGCCTATTCTTCCCTATATGCTTTCCTTTGCAGCGGGAGCTATGATTTATGTGGTGGTGGAGGAGCTGATACCGGAGGCCAGCACGGGCAGCCATTCCAATATAGGCACCATAGCCTTTGCCATAGGCTTTTCTCTTATGATGGTGCTTGACATAGCGTTAGGGTGAAAAAGGAATGCAGGAAAAGGAAAAAGACATACAAAAGCTGAACAATAGACTCAGGGAGCTGGCGGAGAAATCTTTTCAGCAGAATTTGTTTACCTTCACCGGCTTTTTGGGGCTTTCGGAGCAGGATGCTTTCTTTCGTCTGGAAAGGGAACTGTCTTATGCAGGCTGTACTCTTTTTGGGGGAAGAGAGAATGCGGAGAGAAGGATGCTTCGGTTTGGAAGTCCACAGGAGTTTGGGTATGATGTGCATTTCCCCATTGTCTGTATCCATATCCGTCCGGTGGCTGCAAAATTTGCTGACAGCCTCTCCCACAGGGATTTTCTGGGGGCTTTGATGAATCTTGGAATCGAGAGAAGCACCCTGGGGGATATCATGGTGGGAGATAAGGAGGCGTATCTGTTTTGTGCGGATTCCATGGGAGACTATATCTGTGAGCAGCTTACCCAGGTCAGGCACACCAGCGTGACCTGCGCAATTACGGAGAATTTTGAGGAAATTCCAATGGAGGAGCCGGTGCGCCAGAGAATCCAAGTGTCCTCCCCAAGAGTGGATGCTTTGCTTGCGAAGGTATATAACAAATCAAGGAGCGACTGTCTGGAGCTGTTTCGGGCCGGGCGTGTCTTTGTAGACGGCAGGCTGTGCGAGAGTAACTCCAGGCTGCTTAAGGGCGGCGAGACGGTAAACGCCAGAGGCTTTGGAAAATTTGTTTATACGGGCCAGGCGGGAGAGACGAGAAAGGGGAAGCTGAATGTGGAGGTAGCCGTGTTCAGATAGAAATGAGGGTGAGAATATGTATCATTACACAGTTGTGCAA
>NZ_CEWDFQ010000181.1:0-6297 GCF_982438285.1 Acetatifactor sp.
CCGGAGACAGAATAGAAAATTATGAATACGATGATAATGGAAATGTAATAAGTACAACTTATACAACTTCTTCCGAAAACACAATATTCACAAATACCACAAATTACGAGTATGATGCGAGTGGAAATATATTAAGCTCGACTTCTTATCGTTCCGATGATAGCGGTATTATATCAATGTCAGTAAAGAAATACGATGTAGATGGGAATATATTAAATACAATTTCTTATCAAGAAGGCCTAGTGAGTGCTATCTATAAATATGGTACGACTAAAAATGAGATTGTATTAGAAAGAATAGATTATAACTATGATTCTAGCGGTACACTGTTAGAGGAAACTCATTATAACTGGGATAATTCAATGTATAAATATGATGGCAGTGGAATTTTAATACAATACAGAGAAAAGAAATATTAACTTGAATTATTCACGGCTGTATAGTAGTATACCTGCAAAATTTGCTGTAGATACTGTTATCACTTGTAACATCATTTCCGATGGGCTTGTCGGTTAATACCGATTTTTCTCTTTTTTGAAAAAAGGATTTCAGGGGCCGGTATGACTCATGCGAGTCACACCGGCTCACGTTTGGGACTATCTATTTTCCGATAGCCCTTTTCTTTTTGCTTTATAGGAAGTTTCTCATCCGGGGCGGATACCTTTTGGTTTTCCGCCCTGTTTTTCTTGTGCGTCAAAAGGCCTAGAATCATAAGCGCCGGGAAAAGAATGGCGGCAAAGATGCCTGCCTTCAGATTATCCCCAAAGTACCCGGAAATCAGTCCCACGTATGTAGGGCCGCCGGAACAGCCCATATCCCCTGCAAGGGCTAACAGCGCAAACAAAAGTGTTCCGCCCCGTTTCAGGGAAGCGGAGGCGATGCTGAATGCGCCTGGCCAGAGAATTCCCACGGAGAAGCCGCAGATGCCGCAGCCAATGAGGCTTAAGAACGGCAGAGGCGACAGGGAAATCACCAGGTAGGATACAATGCAGAGAAGAGAGCTGAGCAGCATGGCTCTTTTCAAATTGATTTTTTCGCCGCATTTTCCATAAAGAAGCCTGGAAGTACCCATCAGTATGGCAAAGAGCATGGGACCAGCCAGGTCACCCACGGTTTTGCTGACATGGAGGCCCTGTTCTGCGAAGGTGGAGGCCCACTGGCTGACGGCCTGCTCGCTGGCTCCTGCGCAGAGCATCACCAGCAGCATAACCCAGAACACCGGCTTTTGGGTCAGCTCCTTTAAGGAGTATCCGGCGTCCCCGCTGGAAATTAAGGGCAGAATAGGCGCCTTTGCAAACAAAATCAGATTGCACACTGGCAGCAATGCCCATAAAAGAGCAAGTATTCTCCAGTTTTCAATACCAAAGAGCAGGAAGAAAAGAGTGGAAAAAAGCACTACCCCCACATGGCCCCAGCAGTAAAAGGAATGCAGCAGGCTCATTGCCTTTTCCTTGTTGGCGGAGGGGAGAGCCTCCATAATGGGGCTGAGCAGCACCTCAAGGAGCCCGCCGCCTACGGCGTAAACGATTACGGACAGTAAAAGTCCTATAAAAGGAGAGGACATCTGATCCGGCAGTATGGTCAAAAGCACAAGACCTGCGGCAGCAAAGACATGGGCCAAAATGGCGGAGGCCTTATAGCCGATCCTGTCGATAAAGCCTGCGGACAAAAGATCCACTGTCAGCTGAATGGCAAAGTTTATAGTGATCAGCAAAGTGATGCGTGACAGAGAAATTCCGTAGGTATTGTGAAAGGTCAAAAATAAAAGAGGGGCAAAATTATTGACGATGGCCTGAATGATATATCCGATAAAACAGGCGGCCATGGTTTTTCTGTAGTCTGGCTGCATAGAAGTCTCCTTTCTTACTCATCTACGCTGGAAGGCGTTTGCGAAACTCGCTGGCAAAATCACGAACCTGGTCATAATAAACAAAAAACGGGTTCCGAAGCAGTGGCTCGTCACCCTTATTTTGGTTATTATGCCCAGTTTCTGATACCAGGGAGCGAGTTTCGCAATCACCTGTCATCCACGCTATTGTATCACAAGTGAAAAAGAAATGCTTGTAAAAAATGGGGGAGGAAGGCTACAATAAATAGGACAGCCTGCACAATGGATTTAAATAAGATACAAACAGGATACAAAAAAGAGGTAAATCAGAGGTAAATCATTGCAGGAAGAGACAGCATCAGGAAAGACAAAAAAGGTACAGAGGAGCGGGGATTATGTTAAAGATTTTGATTGCGGAGGATGAGGAGCCTATTGCGAATCTGATCAGGATGAATCTAAATCGGGCGGGGTATCAGTGTATATGGGCCCCGGACGGAGAGGAGGCAGCCGACAGGATGGCAAAGGAGCCCTTTGATCTGATCCTCCTTGACATTATGCTTCCGGGCATCAACGGCTATGAATTGATGGAATATGCAAAGGAGCTGGGAATGCCGGTGATTTTCCTGACAGCTCTGGGAAATACCGAGCACAAGGTAAAGGGGCTTAAAATGGGAGCGGACGATTATCTCACAAAGCCCTTTGAGATTGTGGAGCTTTTGGCGAGAGTAGAAGCCGTTCTGCGCAGATACCACAAGACGGAAACCATTCTGGAGGTGTTTGATGTGGTCATTGACACATCATCTCGTACGGTTCTGCAAAACGGGAGGCCCATAGCCCTTACCATGAAGGAATTTGACCTGCTTTTGCTGCTGGCCAGAAACCGGAATATCGCCCTTTATCGGGAGACCATATATGAAAATGTGTGGGGAGGGGAATACCTGGGACAAAGCAGGACGGTAGATCTGCACATTCAGAGACTGAAAAAGAAGTTAAAGTGGGAGAATGAGATCACGGCGGTTTACAAGGTGGGCTATCGACTGGAGGCATAGATGAGATTTGCAGACAAACTGTTTTTTGCAACCACGGCTCTGCTTGCGGTTGCCTTTGCCGTATTTGGAATCTGGATGGTGTCCTCTTACTTTCAGAATATATTGAACCGGGAAATTGAACGTTCAGATACGGAGAGCAGAATGTTCCAGTATCTGTTTGAGATGGCTTATCAATCTGCTGATGAGTACGGCGAAGAATATGCGGTGGTCAGGACAATCGACAGTATCATGGACAGCGTGGAAAAGGAAGGGCGCAAATGCTTTGTGACAGATGAGGAGGGCAATTTTTTCTACGGTGAAGAGCTGGCGCAGGAGACTTCTTTTCAAGAGATACTGGCGGGCATACGGGGGGAGATGCGGGAGGAGGATACCTATGCCTACGGCATCCGCCGCTTTAAAGAGGGCTATTATCTTTTCAATGTGTGCAAGGGAACTGCCGGAGAGGGCTTTTATTATCTGGGAATCTGCATGGAGCTGACGGATATTTACAGGGACAGGCAGCTTTTGTTAAACAGGTATCGGCTGGCGCTGATTTTATTGGTGGTTGTGGGAGGCGGCTTTATTTATGTGATTTCCCGTTACATGACAGGCCCGATCAGGCGTCTTGGATATGTGGCGCGCTGTATTTCTGAAGGAGAGTATGAAAAGAGGGCGCATCCCATGCCAAGGGACGAGGTGGGGGAGCTGGCGGAAAGCTTTAATGTGATGGCGGACCGGCTGGTGGAGCAGATGAAGGAAAAGGAGCTTAAGGCAAAGCAGCAGGAGGATTTTACGGCGGCCTTTGCCCACGAGCTGAAGACACCTCTTACTTCCATCATCGGATATGCAGATATGCTCAATTCGGTAAATTTGTCTGAGGAGGAGAAAAGAGAGGCATACTTTTATATTTACAGTCAGGGAAAAAGACTGGAAAGCCCTTCCCACAAGCTTTTGGAGCTTGTGAGCATGGAAAAACAGGATATGATAAGAAAGCCGGTATCCACAAGAAAGCTGGAGCAGAACCTGCGCACGGCCATGCGTCCGGTTTTCTCGAAGAAAAAGATTCATGGGAAGATCGCATTGGAGAAGGGAACGATTCTGGGAGATTATGAACTTCTTTTGTCTCTCTTGTATAATCTTTTGGATAATGCGGTCAAAGCGGTTGAGGAGGGCGGCTTTATCCTCCTGAAGGGAAGCCTGCTGGCGGAGGGCTATGAAATAAAGGTGGTGGATAATGGAAGAGGAATTCCGCCCAGGGAAATCCATCGTATCACGGAGGCTTTCTATATGGTGGACAAATCCCGTTCCAGAAAGGAGGGAGGAGCGGGAATCGGCATGGCTCTGTGTAAAAAAATCATCTCTCTGCATGGAGGTGTGTTAAAGATAGACAGCCGTCTGGGAGAGGGGACAGTGATCAAAGTCGTGTTTCCGATTGCAACTTTTTCTTAAATGTTATATAATAATCTACAAATTGCGACGGAAAGGGCGGGAAAAGGTTGGAAGCAGAGGGTTGTGAGAAACTTCTTTTGGAAGCGGTAAATGGTGACAGCAAGAAGGAGCGCATCTCCATCGACGATGCCTGGGGCAGAGTCTGCGCGGAAACGGTGTATGCTCCCTTTATGGTTCCGCCTTTCCCTAAGTCCGCCATGGATGGATATGCGGTCAAGGCGGAGGAAATAAAAAATGCAGCCAGAGAATGTCCGGTGAAGCTCACTGTAGCAGGTGAGCTGTGCGCCGGAGATTTTGCGTTATATGACAGAAAGCCCATGACGGCGGTGCGGGTCATGACAGGCGCCCCTGTGCCGGAGGGCTTTGACGCTGTGGTGCGGCAGGAGGATACGGATTACGGACAGGAAACGGTGGATGTGTATCGGCCGGTGGCTCCTTATACCAATTACTGTAAGGCGGGAGAGGACATCAAAGAGGGACAGTGTGTGGTGGAAAAGGGCGTCAGGCTTACCTCCCTGCACATTGGCCTGCTTGCCAGCCTGGGGATTGCGTATGTGGAGGCAGTGAAGCCCTTTCGGACGGCTGTCATTGCCACAGGCTCTGAGCTGTGTGCGCCGGGAGAAAAGCTTGGGCCCGGTCAGATTTATGACAGTATTTCCCATATGCTGTGCTCCTCCATACGCAGGGAGGGGCTTGCCCTTTCGGGCGCATGGATTTGCGCGGATGAAGAGGAGATTTTCCTTTCCCGCTTAAGGGAAGCCTGTCGGGAGGCAGACGTGGTGATTACGGCAGGAGGCGTTTCCGTAGGAAAAAAGGATATTGTGCCCTTTGTGTTAAAAAAGCTTGGGGCACGGGAAATTTTCCGCGGGGTGGATATACAGCCGGGAACGCCTACCATGGCGAGTATTTTGGGCAATACGGTAATTTTGAGCCTGTCGGGGAACCCTTATGCGGCGCTGGCTCACTTTGAGCTTTTTTTCTGGCCCTTGGCGGCAAAGCTTATGGGAAGCAGGGATTTCCTTCCCCGCAGGGAGACGGCGGTATTTTCAGGAGAATATGCAAAGGTAAACAAGAGACGGCGCCTTTTGAGAGCTTTGGCCGCAGAGGGGCATGTGGAGCTTCCTTCCGGGATTCATGCTTCCTCTGTAATCCATAATCTGGCGGACTGTAACTGCTTTATAGATTTGGAGGCGGGCAGATGCCTTCATCAGGGTGATACGGTAAAAATCAGATACTTCAAGGGGGAATGACAGGGATGAAACTAAGCGTTGGCATCCTTGCAGGCGGCAGAAGCAGCCGGATGGGCTGCAATAAAGCGCTGCTTACCATAGAACATAGACGATTTCTGGATAAGATTGCAGAAGAGATGAGCGCCTTTGACCAGGTGCTTGTTTCTGCTGCGCACAAGGAGGATTATCCTGAATGTGGATTTCCTGTAGTGGAGGATGTGCACAGAGACATCGGCCCCATAGAGGGAATTTATCAGGTGATAAAACATGCCTCCAACGATTATGTTTTTGTCTGTGCTGTGGATATGCCCAATATATCCAGGGCGCTGGTTTCATATCTGGCGGAGTTTATCTGCTCGGATTACGACTGCTATGTGCTTACGGACGAGGACAGAATCCATCCCCTGTGCGCTATTTACTCCAAAAAGGCGCTGCCTGCCTTAGAAAAACTGATTCAGGAGAAAAACTACAGGCTTCGGGATATTTTTCGTCTCGTTCCCACAAAATATATCCGGCTGGAGAGCAGCTGCTTTTCCAAAAAGACGATAAAAAATGTCAATACTCGTATAGAGTACCAAAAAATCGTGCTTCCGGTGACCTTCTGTGTCAGCGGCTGGAAGGACAGCGGAAAAACAGGGCTTATCATAAAGCTGATTAATGAGTTTATCAAAGCAGGCTATACTGTGGCGGTGATCAAACACGACGGCCATGCGGACTCGATGGACCATAAGGGGACCGACACCTACAGGTATGCCGAAGCGGG
>NZ_CEWDFQ010000182.1:0-6290 GCF_982438285.1 Acetatifactor sp.
CCCCGCCTATAAAAAAACGTTCCAAAGTAAACCTGTTACTGTTGGAACATCTTCGTTCTTGGATACCTATGTGTGGAAAGCAAAAGTCAACAGCCTCTGCTTTATTTTTTATTAAGATACCTTAAATTTTAGAAAATTGCAATACCCAAATTTATTTTTCTCACTTTTTGTAAAAAAACAAAGCATTTTTGAGGCTTTGCTGTTCACTTTGTACAATGGGCTTAGCGCAAGCCCTTCTGTACCCGCAGAAGATCAAAGGACTCCGGCGTATGAGACAGCTTTACCCACAAAAGCTCCCTGGGATGGGGCGCGCTGTCCACCCTTTCTTCCCGGGCGTTGTAAATGGCCTCCACTGTCACAGGCACATTGCTGCCGTCCGGCTTCATAATCTCAATCATATCTCCCGCACAAAACTTATTGCGCTGCTCTATCCTTGCCAGGGAATCCTTTACCTCTTCCACGATCCCAAGATAGGTATATTCGCTCACATAGGTGCTGTTGTCATAAATCTGAGAGGTCTCATCAGGCTTCCCAAAATAAAAGCCCGTGCTGAACTGGCGGTAGGTGCATTTTGCAATTTCCGCCCGGTACCAGTCCATATTTTTTCTGTATTTTTCCTCATCCTCCAGATAATCGTCAATAGCCCTTCTATAGGTTCTTGCCACCACAGCCACATACAAAGCCGTTTTCATGCGTCCCTCAATTTTCAGGCTGTCAATTCCTGCCTCTAAAAGCTCCGGAATGTGCTCAATCATGCACAGATCCTTTGCATTGAACAAAAAGGTGCCCCTCTCATTTTCGTATACAGGCATATACTCTCCGGGCCTTGTCTCCTCCACAACGGCATATTTCCAGCGGCAGGGATGGGTACAGGCGCCCTGATTGGCGTCCCTTCCCGTAAAGTAATTGCTCAGCAGGCATCGGCCGGAATAAGAAATGCACATGGCTCCGTGCACAAAGCTCTCGATCTCCATTTCTGCCGGGATATGCTCCCGGATCACGCGGATTTCCTTCAGAGACAGCTCCCTTGCAGAAACCACCCTTTTTGCTCCCTGGGCCCACCAGAAAAGATAGGTTCCATAGTTAGTATTATTGGCCTGTGTGGATATATGGATTTCCACCTGGGGCCACACTCTTTTTGCCAGGACAAACATCCCCGGGTCTGAAATAATCAGCGCGTCTGCAGGAAACGGCTTCATGTCCCTAAGCTCTCTAAAATATTCCTCCGCAGACTCCAGATCATCATTATGGGCCAGAATATTGGCCGTCACATAAACCTTAACCCCATGTCTGTGGGCAAATGCAATTCCCTCCGCCATATCCTCCATGGAAAAATTCTTTGCCTTTGCCCGAAGGCCAAAAGCCTCTCCGCCGATATAGACTGCGTCCGCTCCGAATCTCACCGCTGTTTTCAGCACCTCTAAGCTGCTGGCAGGAACCAGAAGCTCCGGTTTTTTTCTCGTCATTTTTTCCTCATTTCCGCGCCGCCTTGTCTGCGCTCTTTCTTACAATCTGGTGCTCAAGGTCACACCGTCTCCCACCGGGAGGATCACCGTCTCAAGCTGCGGGTGATGCTTAAGCTGATAAAGATATTCCCGCATCCGGGCATGAATGGTCCGGTTTCGTCTGGTCACTGCAAACCGGGATTGGGCCACATCCCCCTCCTGCAGCACATTATCTGAAATCAAAAGACCGCCCGGTTTTAACAGCCGCAAAATCTCCGGCAGAAAATGAATGTATTGTCCCTTTGCCGCGTCCATAAAAATCAGATCAAAGCTTCCCTCCAGGGCAGGCAGAAGCTCCATTGCGTCCCCCTCCAGCAGCTTTATTCGATCCTCCCTGCCGGCCCTACGAAAATTCTCTCTGGCCACAGGAATCCGTTTCTCATATTTTTCTATGGTGGTAATTGTGCAGTCCGAAGGCGCATATTCGCTCATCAAAAGCGCAGAAAAGCCGATGGCGGTCCCGACCTCCAGGATGCTCCTCGGCTTTGCATACGCGAGAATAAACTTCAAAAGACTCTGCATGGATTTGCGGATGACAGGCACCTGCTCCCTTACAGCATATTTTTCGATCTCATCCAAAAAGGCCGGGTTGCCCCGGTCCAGGGAGTCAATAAAGGCCGTCATTCTTTCATTTACGATCATATCCTCTCCTTATGAGGCGTCCCCTTCCTCCTGGTCAGAGGCCATAACCTCCATCATCTCCTCCGCCGTCATGGAGGTGCTCAGCTCATACTCTCCCGGCTTCACATCCTTGCGAAATTCCGAGAAATAGTATTGGAGCGTAAACAAGGTTGCATCCTTCACCAGTCCCTTGGTCTGAAAGAGCTCTCCTATATCCGCCGGGGACATATCCTCCGTAATGGTCACCGTGACGCTTCTGCCCTCTCCCGAGGAAACAGCCGGCTCCGTAAAAATACGGTAACCGTAGTCATAGCACACCGACGCTCCTTTGTAGATCAGAAAAATCACCACTACAGCCGCCGCTGCCTTTAGAACCGCCCCCATCACCGCCCCAACTAAATTACCTGAGTTCATTCCCATCCCTTTCCTTTTCTCTACTCAAAATGGACTGCTTCCGTAATACGGATGTTGATTCTCTGTATCATTCTGCAGAAAGCAAGCTCCGCAGCCAGAAAGTCCGCAACCAGAGGGATCTCTCTGAAATCCTCATATTCTCTTTCAAACTGGTCTATCATTTCAAACGCAGTGTCTTCCCTTGTCTGCATCAGATAATTGCGGCGCCTGTACTCGTCTATCTGCGCCTTCAGTTCCGGATACTGCTTCACCTTGTTTCGCTGCGCATCGTATTCCTTATACTCATCCGTCTCCATAATCACAGCAATAAAGTCTTCCACTGCGCGGTCAATTTTGCTCATATTGTACTCTTACTCCAGCTAATTTGCAAATCTTTTTCATACCTCCATGATAATAGGCAGTATCATGGGACGTCTCTTCGTCTTTTTCCACACATAATCCCCCAGCACATCCTTGGTTGTGGATTTCAATTTACCCCAGTCGGTAATGCCCTTGTCAAGACAGCTCTGGATGGCTTCGTCCACCGTATGGCGGGCTTCCTCAATCAGTTCATCGGATTCCTTCACATACACAAACCCTCTGGATACGATATCCGGCCCGGCCGCCAAAAGACCGCTTGCCTTATCAAGGCTCATAACCACAATCATAATGCCGTCCTCTGCAAGATGCTGACGATCCCGAAGCACCACATTCCCCACATCGCCTACGCCAAGGCCGTCCACTAAAATAGCTCCCACAGGAACCTTGCCCGTTACCTTAGCCTGTTCTTTCGTCAGCTCAAGCACATCCCCGGATGAGAGAATGAAAATGTGATCCTTCTCTATGCCAAGGCTTGCCGCAATTTTAGCCTGGGCAGTAAGATGCTTGTACTCACCGTGTACGGGAATTGCATATTGGGGACGAATCAGGGTATAAATCAGCTTGATCTCCTCCTGACAGGCATGTCCCGACACATGGGCATCCTGAAAAATAACATCAGCCCCCTTGCGCAGCAGCTCGTTTATGATCTTCGTAACAGATTTTTCGTTTCCTGGTATGGGATTGGAGGAGAAAATCACCGTATCCCCCGCACCGATGGTGATCTTACGGTGCATATTGTTTGCCATGCGGCTCAGGGCCGCCATGCTCTCCCCCTGGCTTCCGGTAGTGATAATCACCTGCTTTTCACTGGGATAATTCTTCATCTGGTCAATGTCCACCAGCGTATTATCCGGTATGCTGATGCACTCCAGCTTCATGGCCGTTTCTATAATGTTCACCATGCTCCGGCCCTCTACCGCTACCTTTCTGCCGAATTTGTACGCCGTATTGATGATCTGCTGCACACGGTCCACATTGGAGGCAAAGGTCGCCACAAAAATTCTTGTGTTCTTATGCTCCTCAAACAGGGTGTCAAAGGTTCTGCCCACCGTTTTCTCCGACGGCGTAAAGCCGGGGCGCTCCGCATTTGTGGAGTCGCACATCAGCGCCAGCACACCCTTTTTCCCCAGCTCTGCAAAACGCTGCAGGTCGATAGCGTCACCAAACACCGGCGTATAATCCACCTTAAAGTCCCCGGTGTGCACTACCACGCCTGCCGGAGAATAGATCGCCAGGGCTGCCGCGTCCACAATGCTGTGGTTGGTCTTGATAAATTCAATGCGGAATTTCCCCAGATTGATGGATTGTCCGAATTTTACCACCTTGCGCTTGGTGCTGCGGACCAGATTGTGCTCCGTCAGCTTGTTTTCAATGATGCCCATAGTGAGCCTGGTAGCATATACAGGAACATTCAGCTCCCGCAGAACATAGGGAAGAGCCCCGATATGATCCTCGTGTCCGTGGGTGATCACAAATCCCTTTACCTTGTCGATGTTGTCCTTCAGATAGGTTACATCCGGAATCACCAGATCAATTCCCAGCATATCGTCTGCCGGAAATGAAAGGCCGCAGTCCACCACAACAATACTGTCCTCGTATTCAAAGGCAGTAATGTTCATGCCAATTTGCTCCAGACCTCCCAAAGGGATGATTTTCAGCCCGGAGACAGAATTATTCTCTTTTTTCTTCTTCAATCAAATTTCCTCCATATTCTATACGGCGCTCCGGTTCTGTGGCGGACGCTGGAAAGCGAAAAGGCATACTCTAATAACAGCGGCGCTGTTGCTTCGTCTCAATCGCTCCCTGTCTCACGGCAGCCGACGCCTCTGTCAAAACATTCCTCTCATTCCACTCCGCCAGTCAGATTCCGGAGCTGTCGCATGATTCTATAAACAGCAGACCGTCCTCTCCCGGACGCTCCGCTTTTACGCACAATAAACAATTTCCAAAATCAGTCCTGCACAAATTCCACGTCATCCAGCATATTCTCAAAAACGCCGGATACCGCTTTCAGCTCCTCATCATCGGAGACAATCGCATAAAGGCTTTCCTCCTCGCCATCCTTTGACAAGTCCTTCAGGATCAAAGCCTCTCCGTCTCCCTCTTCAAAATCCGTCACCAGAATATAGTTAATCCCTCCAATTCTGGTCTGCTCCAAAACAAAAAAATCAACGGGGTCCTCCCCATCCGGATTAAAAGTAATTTTTTCCAGTTTCGCCATTTTTATTCCTGCCCACTCTCACAAGCAGCGCTCTTTTCCAGATTTCTATTGTCCAGATAGCCCTGGAGAATCAACGCCGCTGCAATTTTGTCCACATGCTCCCTGCGGTTTTCTCTTCGAATGCCCGCTTCCATCATTGCCTTATCCGCTGCAACTGTGGTAAGACGCTCGTCCCACAGTACCACAGGCAGCCCTGTTCTTCTTTCTAATTTTTCCTGAAACTCTTTGGTCAGCTGCACTCTGGGCCCTTCGGTGGCATTCATATTTCTGGGAAGCCCCAGCACAATTTCCTCCACCTCATACTCCACAATCAGCGCTTCAATCCGTGCCAGCGTCTGGCGCAGCTTATTTTCCTCCTTACGGCGGATAATTTCCAGTCCCTGGGCAGTCAAAAGCAGGCTGTCGCTGACAGCCACGCCTACTGTTTTCGAGCCGAAATCCAATCCCATTATACGCATGGGGGAGCCTCCTATTTCCAATTATTGTTACGGATATACTGCGTTAAAATCTCCTCCACCAGCTCGTCCCGCTCCACCTTCATAATCAGGCTTCTGGCATTCTTATGGCTGGTAATATAAGTGGGGTCGCCGCTCATAATATATCCCACAATCTGGTTTACCGGATTGTAGCCTTTCTCTGTCAATGCCTCATAGACGGTAGCCAGCACCACCTTCACTCCGGTCTCAGGCTCTGTCTCCACCTTGAAGTATTGCGTATTTCCCAAGTCCTGCATAGATCTCCTCATTCCTCTTGTGCCGATTCTCTACTGAATTTTATCTTACCTCATTTGCCGGCAAAATTCAACGGTTTCTTTTACCATAGAATTTCATTCTATAGAGTTTCACTCCTTAGAATCTCATCCGTAAGAAACCCCTTGGGCCGGACTGTGCACAAGGTATTTGGCAGGGGAGCCGCATCCTCGGTCTCAAGGGGCGCCGCTATCTTTACATAATCCCTGGTATGACCAATGCGGTACAGGCTTCCCTCTATTTCTCTTGTCTCCTCAAACAAAACCTGGGTCTGCCTGCCAAGCAGACGGCTGCGGAAGGCCTTTGACTGCTGCTTCTCCAAAGCAAGCAGCGCATTGCTTCGTGCAGTCATAATCTGAGGCGGCACCTGATCCGGCATGTCCGCCGCCCGGGTGCCAGCCCTTTTGGAATACTTAAATA
>NZ_CEWDFQ010000183.1:0-6243 GCF_982438285.1 Acetatifactor sp.
GACTGAATATGTGCCTGTCCGCGTTCAACGTTTTTCTTTACACGCTTTTTTGTCACTTTTTTTGCAACTTTTTTAGCCATTTTAAACTAACCTACTTTCTCATTTCTGGGATTGAGCTCTAATATCATCCCTTTTTCACAGTTACGTTATTATTTCTTCTTGTTAGCCACCGTGCGCTTAGGACCTTTTCTTGTTCTGGCATTTGTCTTTGTCCTCTGTCCGCGGACAGGAAGTCCCTTACGATGACGGATACCCCGGTAGCAGCCGATCTCCTGAAGTCTCTTGATATTCAGGGCAATTTCCCTTCTCAGGTCGCCTTCTACCATAACGCCCAGCTTTTCGATAGCTTCACTGATTTTCTTGACTTCTTCGTCGGTTATATCCCTCACTCTGGTATCCGGATTTACTCCTGCCTCTGCCAACAGCTTGTTAGAGGTGGATCTTCCGATTCCATAGATGTAGGTCAAGCCGATTTCAATTCGTTTTTCTCTAGGTAAGTCAACACCTGCGATACGAGCCATTTACGTTTCCTCCATTTTCGTCGCGTTTTTGCGGCCTGCTCTTCTGCCGCACGCCGGCGCGCCATTTGGTCTGTTTGCAGCACGCCTGTTTCGTTACTAATTGATTGGGGCTTTCACCCAACCGGACACAATCCGATCTTTCCAGTCCTGCCTGTTTTTTCCCGATAAATCATCTATTGTGGCTATCTGGAACAAAACATTTCGTTCTGGTATCAAGAAGTAATCTCCCGTAAGCTCTATCCCAATTTATGATAATCGGCGCATAAAAAACGCGCCGGTTCAGCCGCACATAAAATCGGACAAGAACTCACATGCCTGACATTCCATCAAGCCGGTGATTATCCCTGTCTTTGTTTGTGTTTCGGATTTTCACAGATTACTCTGATGCGTCCTTTTCTCTTGATAATTTTGCATTTCTCGCAAATTGGTTTTACTGATGATCTAACCTTCACGTTAAACCCTCCTTTCAAAAAAGACCGTTTTGTATTATAACACAGGACTTCTGTGTTGACAAGACTTTTCTATTGATTTTTCAAGCATTTTTCCGATTTTCGGAGGCTTTTGAAAAGCTTTATTCCCATGCAGCTTACCGCCACAGCCGCAACACTCAAAATGCGGAAGGTAAATCTTGCATGCAGCGCTGAATGATGCTGTACAACAACAATCCATGCAAAGGGAATGCAGAAGATTACCGCATAGGGAATCACAATCTCCAAAGCCGCTCTCACAGACAGTTTCCGTGCGGCAAGGAAAAACAAAGCCAGGGCAACGAGAAGCAAAAGCCCGGCCGCCGCCGGATAAATCATCCACTTGTATTCCTGGAGATTTAAACCGATCACATAAAAACCGCCGTTCATCCTGGGCCTTCCGCCGATGGCTTCCGTCCTGCCGATAATGGACCATGCCGCATCCTTTATGGTTCCTGTATGGAGCGTAACATCTGCAATAATCCATTTGAGCGCCCACATGCCCACATAGCCGGTTCCCCAGCAGAAGCTGTATCCGATTACCTTCTGCAGTCCCTTCTTTATGGACTGTCTTTCTGCCAGCAGGAAATATGCACAGAGAGGAAATCCCAGCGTTACCACAGGATAGGTCAGAAAATCAAAATACGAGGTAAGGATACCAGTCAAAAGAAACAGCTCCGGATACCTTTTCCCCGCTTCTATTTTACTGTGGCAAAGCAGCATGATGAGCAGCACAGCCAGTGTAATGATCCAGCATACAGACATGGTCAGCGAACACAAAACCAGCACAGGCTTCATAAAAAGAAAGCCTATGAGCATAGCAGCGCCCACCCCCGGGGTTCCTCTCTTTATAGAAGCAAACAGCACGGCCCCCATAAGAAGCACCTGCAGGACAATCCCAAGCACTACAATCTGTGACCAGGAAAAAATCAGCAGGAGGGGCTTTAGGTAGATCAGATATCCATGCCAGTAACGGGAATATTCATGCAGATAAGACTGCTCCATCCCTTCCTCCGAAAGAAAGGCTTTCAGAGAAGCCTCCGGCGTCCAGACCTCCTCTTCTAAGTCTGTGTGATAAACCCACATAGCCTCTTCAAATACATTTTTCCCCGGTATTCTTTCGATAGCATTCTGCACCATGATGGCGTCCGTATAGGTCTCTTTTTCACTCCAGACATATTGGGCAAAGGCGTTGTCCGCCACCTCTTCCGGGTCCTTTATCATGCTGTCTGTGCTGACGGCCACATTCTCCCGCATACGCTCAACGGGCAGGCAGAATGCAAGCAACAAAAGCAGCGTGCCCAAAACCGCGCTCCCCAAAAGAAGCAGTGCCATACGTCCCATTTTTTTGATCATTTATTTATCTCTCCAGATGATGCGTCCCTTGGTCAGGTCGTAGGGTGACAGCTCCAGGGTCACCTTATCCCCCGGCAGAATGCGGATAAAGTTCTGGCGCAGTTTGCCGCTGATATGAGCAAGCACACGATGCCCGTTCTCCAGTTCCACCTGAAACATGGTGTTGGGCAGCTTTTCCACAACCGTTCCTTCAATTTCGATTACATCACTTTTAGACATACATTCCCTCCATTTTATTCCTTTTCTTTTTCATATTGCTTTATTGCATACTTGATCTTCTCATCAAGCATTGTTTCCCTTTTTTCCAGTCCGGCAAGCAGCTCTTCACCCACACGCCGGTTTACAATCTGTATATGCTTTTTCCGTTTTTTCTTGGGGGCGTCTGTCTTTTTCAGCCTCCCGTCGCACAGGTAAACATAGTCTTGCTCCTCTGCGACAATCACATAAAGCTTTCCTTTATCATGCCCCGCTTTTGAAAAGGCAAAATTACCTATCATTTTATATGCTCCTAATACAATGTAAGGATTTCAGGCTCGCCGTCCGTAATCAATACCGTGTTCTCATAATGTGCCGACCAGGAGCCGTCCTCCGTAACCACTGTCCAGTCATCATCAAGCCACTCCACATCCGGTCTTCCCATATTGATCATGGGTTCGATGGCCAGGGTCATGCCCGCCTGCAGCTTTATTCCCTTTCTCCTTTGAGCGAAATTCGGTATCTGAGGGTCTTCATGGAGCCGGGTTCCGATGCCATGGCCCACAAGGTCTCTCACAATCCCATAGCCGTAAGGTTTTATGGACGCATCAATGGCATTTGAAATATCATATAGATGATTTCCTGCCTTTGCCATTTTTATTCCGTCGAAAAAGCTCTGTCTCGTCCTTTCAATCAGAAGCCTAGCCTCTTCACTGATTTCCCCGACGCCGAAAGTCCGGGCCATATCTGAATGATATCCCTTGTAAATCAATCCCGCATCCAGGCTTACAATGTCACCCTCCTGCAGAATATGGTCTTTTCTGGGAATGCCGTGTACCACCTCGTCGTTCACCGACACACAGATGGAGGCCGGGTATCCGTTATAATGGAGGAAATTGGGAACACATCCATGGGCACGAATCAGCTTCTCGCCCAGCGCATCAATCTCATACGTGGACATTCCCGGTCTCACCGCTTCCTCCATATGATGAAATACATCTGCCAAAAGTCTGCAGGATTCCCGCATCAGCTCAATTTCCCGAGGGGACTTGATTGTAACAGCCATTCTATCTTACTTCCTTTCCTACAGCGGTTCAGGTTTGGGCCTAACCCAAAATCGCCTCTATGGCAGCAAATACCTCTTTGCTGTCCACCGTTCCATCAACTGTCTTTAAAACACCCTTGGCCCCGTAAAAGTCGATCAAGGGCTGGGTCTGCTCATGATAAACCTGCAGACGGTTCTGCACCGTTTCCGGCTTATCGTCATCCCGCAGGATCAGCTCTTTTCCACACTTGTCGCAGATGCCTTCCTCTCTGGGCGGTATATGCTCCACATGGTAGGTGGCCCCGCAGGATACGCAGGCGCGCCTCCCCGACATTCTCTTTACGATATTCTCGTCCGGCACCTCTACATTAATGGCATAATCTATCCCATCGCCCAGCTCTTCCAGCGCTTCATCCAAAACCTGAGCCTGCGGTATGGTCCTTGGAAATCCGTCCAGAACATAGCCGTCCGCACAGTCAGGCTGCGCCACCCTGTCTAAAAGAATCTTCACCGTCAGCTCGTCGGGCACGAGAAGTCCCTGGTCCATGTATTTTTTTGCCTCCATCCCAAGCGCAGTGCCGTTTTTAATATTGGCACGAAAAATATCTCCCGTGGAAACATGGGGAATCCCATATTTTTCTGCAATCATTTTTGCCTGGGTTCCTTTTCCGGCACCAGGTGCTCCCAACATGATAATCTTCATATGTCCTCCGTTCCGCCGCTTTCAGGGCGCAGCACAATCACATTAACACAACATTTATATTTTAACTTTTTTAAAAACACTTTGCAATATCTAATACAGAAAAAGTATCCGAATGATTTTCATCATCCGGATACTGCCTCTTAGTAATACGCAACCGGCAAACCGGTGCCACACATTCGTCAATCCTCCAAAAAGCCTTTGTAGTTGCGAACCAGCATCTGTGATTCGATCTGCTTCATGGTTTCCAGAATGACGCTCACGATAATAATAAGACTTGTTCCTCCAAAGGATACGCTTGCCCCGAACACGCCGTTGAAAAAGTACGGAATGACCGAAACAATAATCAGGCCTACTGCGCCGATGATTACAATATAATTCAAAACCTTGCTGAGATAATCGCTGGTGGGCTTGCCGGGCCTGATGCCTGGAATAAACCCTCCCTGCTTTTTCATATTATCGGCAATCATCAGAGGATTAAAGGTAATTGACGTATAGAAATATGCGAAGAACACAATCAGCACAATATATACCAGTAATCCAATGGAATAGATGGGCTGACTTGGAACGCACCAATTGCTGGAGTTTAACCCCTTTAGTATTTCGCCCCATACGCCTGTGCCCTGATATCCGATAAAGGAACAGATAATGATGGGCATCTGCATAATGGACGATGCAAAGATAATGGGAATCACACCGGAAGTATTTACCTTCAAGGGGATGTTGGAGGTCTGTCCGCCAACCATCTTCCGGCCCTGAACCTTCTTTGCATACTGAACGGGGATTTTGCGCACGCCGTCGTTTAAGATAATAACCAAAATCACCATGGCAATAATAATGGCAAAAATGATCACCACCGCCAAAATTGCGGTAGCCGGCGCTTTTCCATACACAAACTGTTCAAAAAGACGCGCCAGATCCTGGGGAAGCCTGGAGATAATATTGATTACCAGGACAATGGAAATTCCGTTTCCCACGCCTTTTTCCGTAATCCGCTCGCCGACCCACATCAAGAAAGCACTTCCTGCGGTAAGGGCGGCAACCGCAGTGATCACGTTAAGAGCATTATATTCCACCAGATATCCCTGTATGCCAAAGCCGATTACCATTGCTGTGGACTGGATCAGGGCAAGCACCACCGTCACATATCTTGTGATTGCGACGATCTTCTTTCTTCCGTCCTCTCCGTCACGCTGCATTTCCTCCAGCTTAGGGATAGCAATCGTCAAAAGCTGCATAATGATGGATGAAGTAATATAAGGACTGATACTCAACGCCAAAATAGAGAAGTTCTCAAAGGAACCTCCCGTTATGGCATCAAAAAAACTGAACGCATCACCTGTACGGGCAGCAAACCATGCCGCAAAGGCCTCTCTGTCCACTCCCGGCACAGGAAGTTGTGATCCAAAACGAATCACAACTAACATTGCCATGGTAAAAAAGATTTTCCGCCTTAATTCTTTGATCTTGAATGCGTTTTTCAGTGTTGTAAGCATTACATCACCTCTGCTGTTCCACCAAGAGCTTCTATTTTTTCCTTTGCAGACGCGCTGAACGCATTTGCTTTCACGTTAAGCTTTTTGGTAAGTTCTCCGTTTCCGAGTATCTTTACTCCATCTCTGGGGTTTTTTACCACACCAGCCTCAATTAATGTGTTTACGTCTACAGTCGCACCTTCTTCAAAACGCTCCAGCTCCGTCACATTGATGGCCACAATGTCCTTTGCGTTTCTATTGGTAAAGCCTCTCTTGGGGATACGTCTGTATAAAGGCATCTGGCCGCCTTCAAAGCCGGGTCTCGGAGCGCCGGAACGAGCCTTCTGGCCCTTGTGTCCCTTACCTGCGGTCTTTCCGTTTCCCGAACCATGTCCGCGTCCTCTTCTAAAATCATTGTGCTTGGAGCCTTCAGCGGGCCTTAAATTGGATAAATCCATATCTGCCACCTCCTTTTCCTTAAACC
>NZ_CEWDFQ010000184.1:0-6233 GCF_982438285.1 Acetatifactor sp.
GCTTCTGAAGTTGCTAAGATTTTGAGAGGAAAGAACAAGCCTATTTATACTCCGCATATGGACTGCGGCGATTATGTAATTGTTGTGAACGCGGAGAAGGTTAAGGTGACCGGCAAGAAGCTGGATCAGAAGATTTATTACAGACATTCCGAGTATGTGGGTGGAATGAAGCAGACTACGCTCAGAGAGAAATTAGCGAAGAAACCTGAGCAGGTTGTGGAGCTCGCAGTTAAGGGCATGCTTCCCAAAGGCCCCTTAGGAAGGCAGATGTATACAAAGCTTCACGTATATGCGGGACCAGATCACAAACATGAGGCTCAGAAGCCTGAAGTGCTGACATTTTAAGGGTCTGAGAGGAGGAAAATAAATCATGGCTAAAACGGAAAGATACTACGGAACAGGAAGAAGAAAGAAATCCATCGCCAGAGTATACCTGGTACCTGGTAAGGGCGATGTTACCATTAATAAAAGAAATATGGATGATTACTTTGGTCTTGAGACCCTGAAGGTGATCGTGCGTCAGCCTCTGGCGCTTACCGAGACGGCAGACAAGTATGATGTAATCGTGAATGTACGCGGCGGCGGATATACCGGCCAGGCAGGCGCTATCAGACATGGCGTTGCAAGAGCGCTCCTTCAGGTAGACGCTGACTACAGACCCGTATTGAAGCGTGCAGGCTTCCTCACCAGAGATCCTCGTATGAAGGAAAGAAAGAAGTACGGTCTGAAAGCAGCTCGTCGTGCGCCTCAGTTCAGCAAGAGATAATTTAAAGACAGTAAAAGAATTTATGCAAACCCTTGAAAGTCCAGTATTTTCAAGGGTTTTCTTTATGCCGGCGTTTTTGAGAATTTTTGAAAAAAGCGCAGAATTTTGAAGCGTAGCACACAAATATCTTGAGGAATAAACTCATATCTGAAAAGATATCCGGAATATGCTATATTTAAGGTACAAAAGAGAAACAACCGCCCACAAGGTGGGTTGACCTAATAGTAAAGTAGAAAACCACCCTTCCGCTCGGTCAAAGTTTAAGGGTGGTCTTTCTATGTATAGATGCTTACAAAACGTAAAAACGAATAAATGATACGAAGGCGTGATTGTAAAGTATGTGCATATACGTATATTGCAGAATAAGCACAAAGCGCAGAGTATGATAAGGCGGTTATTGTAACGGAAGTTTACACAGGTACAAAGCAGGATAGACCGGAATGGAATAAACTGTATAGGAAAGCATTACAGAATGGCGTACCAATGACTGGCACTAATGTAGATTATATTCTTCAGGGAGTAAATAAGTATCTTATGGCACTTGCCAGAGAGCAGATAAAACTTGCATTTGAACAGTCAGAGAAAGAGGCCGAGGACTTACATCAAAGGCCAAAAGAGGGTATTGAAACGAGTTCCTCAAATCCGCTTTTAACTTTTGGTTAATTTTTTCAATCAGTAATTTAACAACGGCTCTATTATTCCTTAAAGCCTGCTCTGCTATCATAAGGGCATGAACACAAAGGAGGTCGTTATGAAAATCAATCAGATGATCCGGGAAAAGCGGAAAGAGCTGTCTTTGACGCAAGAGCAGATCGCAGATTTTTTAGGTGTATCCACACCGGCTGTAAATAAGTGGGAGAAAGGCAGCACTTATCCCGATATAACCCTTTTACCAGCGTTATCACGTTAAAATTGACTTGAATACGCTAATGTCCTTTAATGACGATTTAACAGATATAGAGATTGAAAATTTTGTTAATGAAGTGGATAAGACGGTCCAGGAGCAGGATTATGATACCGCTTTCCAAAAAGCAATCAACAAAATACATGAATATCCCACCTTTGAAAAATTGATATATTTGGTCATTCTCTATTTAGAGGGAGCACTTGATCTTTGCAACGTATCTGAAGCTGAGCAATACCGGGAAACATATGAAACATTTTACAAGCGTTTAGCCACAAGCAAAATTCCGGAAATAAGGGATACCGCAACCAGTATGTTGATTTCCTATGCACGAAATCGAGAAGATTTTTCAAAGGCAGAGGAGCTGATAAATTCATTGCCGTTTTCCACAATAGACAAAGAGGAACAACTAGCTATCCTTTATCAACGGCAGGGACGATGCCAAGATGCAGAAAAAATCTGGGAACATCGGATACTTAAAGGTGTGACCGAGATACAGATTGCTTTAGTAAATATGCTGGAAATCGCATTACAGGAAAAACGGGAAAAGGATGCAGACTTTTTTGCAGATATGTATGAAGCCGTTACCCGCCAGTTTTGTTTTCCTGAGTGGATGCGCTATAATGCCCATTTGCAGCTTACTTTCGTAAAAAAAGATAAGGGTAGAAGCCTGTCTATTCTTCAAAAAATGTTACCTGCCATGAAAAAAGAATGGAATACGCAAGATTACCAGTTATATCGTAATACAAAGGGCAGCAGTTCTACATTTTTTTCCAGTAAACTGGCAAAAACAATCACCGATGAGTTAGCAAACAATGAGGAATACACATTCCTTCACGAAGGTTCGGAATTTGATGAAATAATAGCACAATTAAAAAATTAAAGGATGTTATTTTCCCCTTGCAAATGTTACGTTTGCAAGGGGTTTTTCCTATGATATAATTATTATAAAATTTTTTCGCAGCCGTGGTGTTGAATAGAAATGCTGACGAAGAGCTTTAAGGTCAGAGAGGGATACAGATGATATTAAGTGTGAGCCGCCGGACGGATATTCTCAATTACTATTCCCAATGGTTTTACAACAGAATAAAAGAGGGCTTTGTGTATGTAAGAAATCCAATGAATGCCCATCAGGTGAGCAGAATAGAGATAACGCCGGATGTGGTGGACTGCATTGTTTTCTGGACGAAAAATCCGGAGCCTATGATGGAAAGACTGGAGGAGCTTTCAGCGTATCACTACTATTTTCAGTTTACATTGACCGGATATGGAAAGGATATGGAACCGGGCATCCCACACAAAAGGGAGAAGATGATTCCCGTTTTTCAGGCTTTGTCGGACAGAATAGGAAAGGAAAAGGTTATCTGGAGATACGATCCTATTATCTTTTCCCAAAGATATACACCGGCGTACCATCTAAAGGCATTTGAGCAGATTGCAATGGCGGTGAAGGGCTTTACGGAAAAGTGCGTGATAAGCTTCGTGGATGAATATGCAAAAAACAGAAAAAACATGGAATTACTGGGTGTCTATGAAATGGATAGATACCAGCTGCCAGAGTTTGCAAAGAAGATAAGCCGGATTGCAAAAAGAAATGGAATGGATACAGGCAGCTGTGCGGAAGGCATTGATCTGGCAGAGTGTGGAATTGAACATAACTGCTGTATCGATAAGGAATTGATAGAAAAAATCATCGGCGGCAGGATAAAGGCAGGAAAAGATAGAAACCAGCGTCCGGAGTGCGGGTGCATGGAGAGCGTGGAAATCGGCGCCTATCACACCTGTAAAAATGGCTGCAAGTACTGCTATGCAAACAGCAGCGCAGAAAACGTGGCAAGAAACTGCAGTAAATATGATCCTGCATCACCGATATTATGCGGAGCGATTGCTGAAAATGACAGGATAACGCAACGCAGGGTGAGATCGTTGACAGAAGAGTGATTTTCCAGCATAAGATTCCTTATTAAAGTTTGCTGTCATCATTTCCCAAAGTAATGGCAAATGGGTGTTTTGCAAGCACTATCTGCCTGAAAATTGGACATATCCATTGATACAGCCTAAGCTGATTGAAAAGTATGTGCAATGGGAAAGGGGAATGTGATAGATGATATAGATCACATCAAAATGCGGAATGGAAAAGCGGAGGGATGGGTATGTTGCTTTACAGTGAGCGGATAGAGATTATTTTGCAGCAGGTACAGCTGCAATCAGTGGTACGGATCACAGACCTCACAGAGCTTCTGCATGTGTCCATAGATACGGTGAGACGGGATTTAAAAAGCATGGAGAAAAACGGTCTTGTCAGGTGCGTGCGGGGAGGCGCCTGCCTGCCTAATTCCCTGACGGCGCTTTCGGATTTTTCCGGGGAAGAGATCGTACATATTGATTTAAAAAGGGAAGCCGCAAGAAAGGCATTAAGGTGTATCCATCCGGGGGATGTAGTGGCTTTAAATGCAGGCAGCACCAATACGATTCTGGCCCAGGAGCTTGCCTTTAGAAACGATAAAATTACGGTGATTACCAACAATCTGGCAGCGGCCAATATTTTAATGCAGAATTCTTATATTCATCTGATTGTTATCGGCGGCATGGTAGATGTAATAGAAAAAGCCACCTACGGAAGAGCTTGTGAAAACGAATTTTCCAGTTATTATCCGGATATTGCTTTTTTGTCTATAGATGCGGTGGATGATCAGGAGGGGTTTACGGATTTCAGAATGCAGGAGATGGGGGTAATTGAGCTTTTGGCGCAGCAGGCACGGCAGACAATAGCGGTTATGGATTCCAGCAGACTGGGAAAACGCTCTCAGAAAAAGGTGCTTCCTCTTCATAAGGTGGACAGGCTTGTGGCGGATGACAACGTGCCGAAAAGACTAAAGGAAAGATATGAGCGCCAGGGGCTTTTGATTGAATAGGTGGTAATTATCAGGGTTTCTTTGTACAATAGGAAACAGAAGAAATGAGGGGCGGCCATGATAGAATATTCTCATATTTTCAAAGAAGGAAAAAAACAAAAATACGGAATTGTCAGTAACCTTTTGTACAATATGCGGTGTGCCTGGGAATATGACAGGAAGCTGTTTTGGTATCAGCTTCTGCCCATTGTTCCCAGCGTGTCTGCGGCCTATCTGGGAACGCTGCTTCCGGCATGGGTGGTGCGGGGGCTGGAAGAGGGCCGGAGCATAGAGCATCTTGTGGGCGGCATCTTTGCTCTTGCCCTTACTATGTGGTGCTTAAATCTTGCAGCAGAGAGCATGACCCAGTACAGATACCGGAACAGTGCGCTTTTGCGGAATTATTATGCCAAGCGCTGCTTCCAAAAGATCATGGACATGGATTATGATGTGATGGAGGCTCTGGAAAATCAGAAAGTCATCGGCAATACCTGGAGATCCTTGCGCAATCCCTATAATTTTGTCAGCGCTGCCAATGATGCGCCGGTTATGCTGGAGGCGGCAGCAGCCGTGATTCTTTATGGTATTTTGCTGGGAAGGCAGAGTCTGCTGCTTTTGTTTCTGCAGGCAGCCTCCGTGGGCATCAGTCTGTGGCTTTTGGGCGTGGCAAGACGGAAGCATACCAGCCAACAGGAAGAGCTGAGCCGTTATGCCAGGGAAACCGCTTATATCAGCAGGCAGTCCATGGAAAGCTCCTCCGGCAAGGATATTCGCATCTACCGCCTGGCGGACTGGATTTTAGAGAAATATGAGGACTCTCTCACTCATATGGACGGAATTTTCCGGGGAATCCACAACTGGTATTTTTTAAAGAGCTTTTCCGACTGCGTGGTGCGCTTTTTGGTAAATGGCTTTGTGTGGGGCTATCTGCTTTTGAAGCTGGTGGAGGGAGAGCTGGCTGCAGCGGAGTTTGTATGGTACATGGGGCTGGTGAATGGATTTTCCTCTTATTTTGAGACGATGATCCGCATGCTGATGACATTATCTCCCAGATGCGTGGCTATAAGCTATATCCGGGAAATGCTGGATCTGGAAAACCAATGGGGAAAAGAAAAACAGCAAAAAGAAAAACAGGAAGAACAAAAGAAAAAGCAGGAAGAGAAGCAGGCAGAGAGGGGAGCGCAGCTGGAGCTTCGGGATGTATCGTACCGGTATCCAGGAAAGGAGGAGCCTGTTCTTTCCCATATCAATCTGACCATTGCACCGGGAGAGAAGCTGGCGCTGCTTGGGCTGAACGGAGCGGGAAAAACCACCCTTGTAAAGCTGATCTGCGGCTTTTACCAGCCCACAGAGGGAGAGATTCTTCTAAATGGCATTCCTGTGAGGGATTATGACAGAGAGGAATATTACAGTCTGATTTCTGTGCTGTTTCAGGATTTTACTCTGATGCCTTTGTCGGTGGACGAAAACATTACAGGAGGGGCTGCCGGAGAAGCCAGAAGCCGTGATCTGGAGCAGAGCCTGAAGCTTTCTGGCTTTTATGAAAAATATGAAAGACTGCTTAAGAAGGGGGAGTCTCTTTTGATCAAGGAGGTCAACGAACAGGCGGTTGATTTTTCCGGTGGGGAAAAGCAGAAAATCGCCTGCGCCTCGGTATCGACCAGTGATC
>NZ_CEWDFQ010000185.1:0-6230 GCF_982438285.1 Acetatifactor sp.
CTTTGGCTCCGTGGGCTGGGCCATTTTTCAGATTTTTCAGATCGTATGTCTGGCCTTTACCGGCTATCTGGCCTTTCAGGGAAATATTCTGGCGGGAGACATCACCTTGTACCAGAGCTATTTTTCCACCATTGTAAATCAGGTTTCCGCCATCATTACCCTGGTGCCAACCATTGCAAAGGGAATCGAATCCGTCAACTCAATCGGAGAGGTGCTCTTATCGGATGATGTGGAGCAGAATGAGGGAAAGAGAGGCATCGTAGATGTAAAGGGGCACTTTTCCTTTCAAGATGTACACTTTAAGTACCATGAGTCAGAACGGGATATATTGGATGGCTTGAATCTTGAGGTAAAAGAGGGCGAAACCATCGCGCTGGTTGGAGAATCCGGCGCAGGAAAGTCCACGATCTTAAATATGGTGATCGGCTTTTATCTGGCAGATTCCGGCAGGCTTTTGATGGATGGGGAGGATCTTCGGGAGATTGATCTGCGCACCTACAGAAAATATCTTGCGGTGGTGCCCCAGACCTCCATTCTGTTTTCCGGCACCATCAGAGATAATATCACCTATGGCTGTGAGAACGTATCGGAGGAAAAGCTAAACAGTGTAATTCAGGCGGCAAATCTTACCGATCTGATTGCATCCCTGCCAAAGGGACTGGACTCCCAGGTGGGTGAGCACGGTGGAAAGCTCTCCGGCGGGCAGAGACAGAGAATTTCCATTGCCAGGGCGTTGATCCGCGATCCCAAAATCATTGTGCTGGATGAGGCTACCTCCGCCTTGGACAGCATTTCCGAAAAGCTGATTCAGGAGGCGGTGGATAACCTGACCAGGGGACGCACCACGTTCATCGTGGCGCACCGTCTTTCCACCATACGGGGAGCGGATAAAATTGCTGTAATCAGCGGAGGAAAATGCGCGGAATATGGAAGCTATCAGGAGCTGATGGACAAAAAGGGAATTTTCTACAGCATGAAAAAAATACAGAGCTGAGAATTGCGCGCTGATGGCGCATAAAAAGGGAAGGCAGGAGACTGTCTTCTTTTTTTACGCGCCATTTCTTTAGAAATTCTTTGTTTTTTCCTGCAAGGGGTTTTCATATTTCCAATTTAATATAAGGGAAGAACAAAAGAGGGAGCTTAGAAAGTATGGACCTGGATGCTTTGACCTATTATTTTACCCAATATGGAGCAATTGCAATTTTTATCATGGTTTTCTTGGAGTATTTGAATCTTCCAGGATTCCCCGCAGGCTTGATCATGCCCCTTTCCGGCATTATGGCCTCCAGGGGGAATATAAATTTCTTCATGGTTATGACAATTACAGTATCTGCCGGACTTTTGGGAAGCCTCCTTCTTTACTTTCTGGGCCGCAAGGGCGGAAGCGTGTTCTTAAACGCCTATATCAAGCGGTTTCCCAGGCAAAGGGAGGCTGTGGAGAAAAATATGGAGTGGCTTCGCCAAAGAGGCTTTTGGGGCGTTTTTGCAGCCAAGCTTGTGCCGGTGCTTCGCACCCTTGTATCTATTCCGGCGGGAGTGCTTCACATGGACTTAAAGCGATATGTGGTAAGCTCTGCCATGGGGATTTTTTTGTGGAATCTGTTTTTTGTAGGTGCAGGCTACCTGCTGGGAGACCAGGTGTTTTCCCTGCTTGGAGGAAGCTGACAGGAAAAATCAAAATAAGAAGCGGTTGCTATGAGGCCGGTTCATTTATATAATAGATGCAGGCGGCTTTTTGAAAACCGTAAAATTACAGGAATAGAGGGACAACAATGGACAATAGCAGGTTTCATATTTTGATTGTGGAGGACGACAAAGAAATTCGCGAGGGCGTGGAAATTTATTTGAAAAATCAAGGCTATGTGGTGTTTCAGGCAGCAAACGGCAAGGAAGGACTTGAGGTTGTAAAAAAGGAGGAAATCCATCTGGCCATTGTGGATATTATGATGCCGGTTATGGATGGGGTGAGCATGCTGATGAAGCTGCGGGCCATGGATTATGAATTTCCGGTGCTGATGCTTTCCGCCAAGTCTGAGGAGGTGGATAAAATTATGGGGCTGAATATGGGAGCTGATGACTATATCACAAAGCCCTTTACGCCTCTGGAGCTTTTAGCCAGGGTAAACTCTCATCTGCGCAGATACGCCAAATACCTGTCCGCAGTGAACAATGAAGCGGGGAATGAGCATATTTACACCATCGGCGGGCTGGAGTTGAACGAGGATACGGTGGAGGTCAGTGTGGACGGGGAGCCGGTAAAGCTCACCCCCATGGAATTTAAGATTGTGCAGCTGTTGATTAAAAATCCCGGAAGGGTTTTTTCGGCAGACGAAATTTACGAAAGAATCTGGAATGAAAAGGCGGTAAACACGGATACCATCATGGTGCATGTGCGTAACATACGGGAGAAAATTGAAATTGATCCCAAGAATCCCAAATATCTTAAGGTGGTTTGGGGTGTAGGCTATAAAATTGATAAGCAGTAGCTGCCATAGGGTGAAAGCTTATGGAGAAAGGATGCGTTAAATGGACGAGCAGAGACAAGTGCAGGGAGAAGCGGAAAAAGCAATGGCTTCAAAAGAGAACAGGGAGCCAGGGGAAAATAGAACCGCAGAAGAAAATATGGACACGGAAGGGAAAACATCCATGAAAAAAAAGCGTTCCCTTTCTTTTCGCTGGATTTTCCTTGGCATCTGTGCCGCCTGTGTCTGTGCTCTTTTGTATACGGCGTTTTATGGGAGCTTTCGCAAAGGCGTGGAGAATCTCCGTACCAGCCCGGTGGAGACGGAAAACGGCGTCACCTTTCTCTATCAGTACAGTTATCTGCTGTACCGGGATATGTACAACAAAGTAAATCATACCAATTTAAGCTACAGCGAACTGTTTATGAAGCCTGCTGAGGGGAAAGAGTGGATCCATGATGAGACCTCCCAGGAGTATCAGGAGCTGTATGCGGAAAATACGGGGGAATACGACGCGCTTGTTTCCTGCAGCCATTATCTGGATGATCATTTTTCCCAGCTGGAGAGCAGCTTTGCGCAGATGAATCTCTACTATGATTATCTTGCCGAGGACCTTTCCACAGGAGAAATTCTCACCAATCTTTCCTCCCCTGAAATCTCCCTGGCAGATCAGTATTTTTATTTGAGCTTTGAGTTTGATGAAAGCGGAAATGTCTCCATCGGAAGTACGGTAAAGGGAAATAATGCCACCATCATACGGAAATATGCCAACGAGGTGATGCGGAATTTAAGTCTGGAAAATCTGACAGAGGAATTCATGGTGGAAGGGCAGCCCTCCTTGCTGTACAAAATCTCAATGCCCGCAAATTTCCGGATTACCTTCTGTATTGCGCAGACCGACTGGCAGCAAATGTGGCAGGAGGACTATGTCAATCTTCCCGGAGGCGGATATGTCTATGACGGCTACAGTCTTTATGATGCCTACAGATATTCCGGCAGCGCAAATCTTTACCTCATTTTTCTGGGATTGCTGTTTTTGGCTGCGCTTTTTTTGCCGGTATCCAAAAAGGAACGCTTTGGATGCCTTAAGCTGTACCGGATTCCTGCGGAGGCGGCTGCGATGCTTGCCGTCATATTGATTTCTCTGTCAGATGCCACAGTGGTTGAGCTTGTGATGAATGTGGCGGACGGAAGCTACCAAAGGAGCCTGGAACCCTATATGCCCGCTGCAGCGGCAAGGCTTCTTGTTTTGGCGCTCAATCTTCTGGCTCTTGGCCTGATGTTTTTCGGCGCATGGTATGCCGGCACCTGCTTTAGATTGATACGGGAGCTTGGAATCAAAAGGTATATAAAAGAACGCAGCGTCATCTACCGCATATTCCCTTTTTTGAAAAACAAGTTTTTGGAGGTGTATGATGCCTTAAGCCATTTTGATGTGACCAAAAGCGCTAAAAAGCTCATATGGAAGGTGGTTTTGATCAATGGCGTGATTCTGCTTGTAATCAGCAGTCTCTGGGTCAGCGGCCTGTTTATCGTGGTAATTTATTCTGTGGTACTGTACTTTATTTTAAAAAAGTATATCAGCGGCATTCAGAAAAAGTACAGCATTCTGCTTGGATATATCAACAAGATAGCTGAAGGGAATCTGAATGGAAATATGACGGAGGATCTGGGCGTGTTTGAACCCTTAAAGCCCCAGCTGATCCGTATTCAGAGGGGCTTCCGGAAGGCAGTGGAGGAGGAGGTGAAGAGCCAGAAAATGAAATCGGAGCTGATCACCAATGTGTCCCATGATTTAAAGACGCCCCTGACAGCTATCATCACCTATATCAATCTTTTGAAGGATGAGAATCTTACAGAGGAACAGAGACGGGAATATTTAGATACTTTGGAGCGTAAGTCCAATCGTCTTAAGGTGCTGATTGAGGATTTATTTGAAGTCAGCAAGGCCAGCACAGGAAACGTCACCCTGAATTTTGTGAAGGTAGACATTATGAATCTGGTAAAGCAGGTGCTCTTTGAGTGGTCCGACAAGCTGGAGGAGGCCGGCCTTGACCTGAGACTGAATCTGACGGACGAAAAGGTGGTGCTGTCTTTAGACAGCCAGAAAACCTACCGGATTTATGAAAATCTGGTGGGGAACATCGTCAAATATGCCATGCCCGGCACCAGAGTTTATATTAACGGCTTCCGCATTGACGACACCGTTGTCATTATGCTGAAAAATATTTCCGCCCAGGAAATTCATGTGGAGGCGAAACAGCTGACGGAACGCTTTATCAGGGGCGACGCCTCCAGAAACACAGAGGGCAGCGGCCTGGGCCTGGCCATTGCAAGGAGCTTCACTGAGCTGCAGAACGGACGCCTGGAGCTTGAGGTGGACGGAGACCTGTTCAAGGTGACCACCACCTGGAAGATAGATACGAAACAGCCGCAAGATTAATCAAACAGCCGCAGAAATTTCTGCATGGGGGGAGTGGTCTGCTTCCCCGTGCAGAGAAATCCGATTCTTCTGGAGGGAATGGGTTCCTTTACCGGAAAAAGCACAAGGGAACCCTCCTCCAATTCTTTTTCCACAAAATCCCTGATCACACAGGCGATTCCCATCCCGATTTTTGCAAATCAATCAGCAGATCCATAGTAGTGACTTCAAGCTGCTGTTCAAAGGAAATGTCCCGAAGCAGCAGATATTTATCCACATATTGGCGGGACATATTTCCCTTGTGCAAAAGAAGCAGCGTGGCTTTGGAAAAAAGCTCCCGCTCCGCCGGCAGTTCATTTTCTGCCTGGGTGCGCTTTACAAGAAGCTTAAGATAATCTTCCGTGGTCACGAAAACATCGGAAATGGTTTTTATGGGGCGGAACAAAAGCCCTGTGCGCCCCGGCTCTCCGGTGAGTCCGATATCAAGCCGTCCCTTTTCCAGCGCCTCAATGGTTTCATTGGAGGACTGACAGAAAATAGAAACCCGGATATGCGGGTTTTCCCGTATAAAATCTTTTAAATAGGGGAGCAGAACATATTTGCACAAGGTAGTGCTGACTCCGATAGAAAGCTGTCCGCCTCCTGCAGCTTCCTTTTCCACAAGCTGTTCCTCCCCTGTGCGGATAGCGTGAAAGGCAGTTTCCAGCTGGCGGTATAAAAGCTCCCCCTCCTCCGTAAGGGCCACGCCTCTGGAGCTTCGAAAAAACAATGGGGTATGAAAGCTTTCCTCCAGCCGGGATATGGCCTTGCTCACTGCAGGCTGGCTGATATACAGATGCTTTGCCGCTCTGGATATATTGCCGCACTTGGCGGTCACATAAAAAATGTAATACTGATTCAGCTGATTTTTCATTTCAAGTGTCCTTTCTCTGAAAGCGCTTTTGGTTCTTGAAGCATATCATGATAGTAACATATAACTTTTGGTTATGGCAACCATGAACAATCCATATTTGTAGAATAGTAATTTTTATGCTATGATAGGAACAGTAAAGGAAAAAACAGCCGGAAAGAAAAAGGCTGTCATACGTAGAAAGGTTGTGGTAAGTGACATGGGAATGACAATGACGCAGAAAATACTGGCTGCCGCAGCGGGCCTTGACAAGGTGGAGGCCGGGCAGTTAATTGAGGCAAAGCTGGATCTGGTGCTTGGAAACGACATTACCAGTCCGGTAGCGATTCATGAAATGGACAAAATGAAGGTGCAGGGAGTGTTTGACAAGGATAAGATCGCCCTGGTGCCGGATCATTTTGTGCCCAACAAGGATATCAAGTCCGCAGAGCACTGT
>NZ_CEWDFQ010000186.1:0-6226 GCF_982438285.1 Acetatifactor sp.
GAGCAGTTCCCCCAAAACCTCCAGTTCGGCCGCCGTCTTATCCCCCACGGCCACCTGGTCTAAGGAAACCGATGCAGGCTGGGCCGAAGTATTAAACACCAGCACGATCTCCCGGCCCTGGTAGGTCTTGGAGATCACACAGATCTGTTCATTGGAGACATTTTCATGGAAGGCAACCGTTCCCCTTGCAATCTCCGGATTTTGATTGCGCAGGCGTATGGCGGCTTTCACATAATTGTAGATGGAATCCTCATTCTGGCTCTGCTCCTCAAGACTGTCGAATTTCATCTGGACAGGCTCCATGTCCGGCGGGCCGCTGCAAAGCCCGGGAGCCGTTTCATCCTTGCTCCAGTACATGGGCGCTCTCTTGTTTTCATCCTTTCCGGAGCCTTTCATCCCCAGCTCTTCCCCGTAGTAGAGAAACACATTGCCGCTCATCAAAAGGTTCAGGGCGTTCCCCATTTTTGTCTGGGCCTCGCTGTTTTCTCCCGCGTAGTAGCCCGCGCTGCGCCCCATATCGTGATTGGTATAAAAGGGCGCATTTATATAAGCAGGATTATAAGCGGCAAAAAGCTCCTGCTCCTCAACAAGGGCCCTGCCATAGGACTCCGCCCCCGAGCGTCCGCTCACCACATTTGCAATCACTCCGGACTTATCCGCAAAGTCAAAATCAAACATACTGTCTACGCCGCTCTCATAATAGGGAGCATAGGAAGCGCTGTCCATCCAGCATTCACACACAAGATAGCTGTCAGGAGACTGGGCCTTTACAAAGTCATTAAACCAGCGCAAAATTTCCACATTTTTTTCCTCATTGCCGGTCACATACTCCTTCACCGCATCCAGTCTGAAGCCATCCACGCCCTTTTCCAGCCAAAACTGGGCTATCTGTTCAAATTCCCGCCGCACCGCTTCATTTTCCAGATTCAGATCCGGCATTTCGCTCCAAAACTGTGCCTCATAGTACCAGGAGGTTCCCTCCAGGGGAACATAGCCTCCCCTTTGTTCTCTGGAAAAGTGATAGTACTCCACATAAGGACACTCCTCCGGGTCCGGCGAAGCATCCTCCGGCAGGCTTCTCAGATACTGCGCCGCGCTCAAAAACCAGGGATGGGCGCTGGAAGAATGATTCATGGCAAGATCAATGATCACACGGATTCCCCGGTTATGGCACTGGTCCAAAAGGGCTTCAAAGTCCTCCATGGTGCCATACTGAGGATCAATGTCCTGATAATCCAGCGTGTCGTATTTATGGTAGGTATTGGAGGGCATGACGGGCATCAGCCATATGCCGTTCACTCCCAGATCTGTGTCCGTGGAGTCGTCGCCGTCGTTTAAATAATCCAGCTTTTCCAGCACTCCCCTCAAATCTCCAATGCCGTCGCCGTCACTGTCATAAAAGGAATAGACAAAGATTTCATAATAGGTTCTGTACTTGTCGTCTATCACCTGCAAGGGCCTGTTTTGGGTCTCTCCCTCCTTTGAGGCGCAGGCCGTCAAAAAGGCCAGGCACAGGCAGACTGCCAGGCAGACAGCCAAGCCATTTGTTCTCTTCTTTCCTTTCTTTTTCTTCTCCCACATCAGTTTTTCTCCTCTCTGCCGCTTTTTTTCAGCTCGGCCCGATACTTGGAATAAATGATTTTCTGGGTATGGTAAAGACTCTGATAGCCCGACAGCATATAGCTTACCGCAACCCCCGTCAAAAAGTAAGGCATCCCTTCCATTCCGAACAGCTCCAGGGCAATCAAAAGAGAGGTGATGGGACTGTTGGTGACGCCGCAGAATACCGCGATCATCCCAACCGCCGCACAGAGAGAGGGAGACAATCCCAGAAAGCCTCCCATAAGGCATCCAAAGGCCGCTCCCACAAAGAAAGAGGGAACAATCTCCCCTCCCTTATAGCCCGCCCCCAGGGTGATGGCCGTAAAAATCAGTTTCAGAAGGAAGGCCTCCGGACGCACCTGCCCCTCCAGGCATCGGTCAATCACATTCATTCCCGCTCCCAGATAATCCGTGGTGCCCAAAAGCGCCGTCAGAGCTACGATCAAAGCTCCGGCCAGCCCAATGCGCAGATACGGGTTGGGCAGATACCTTTTGCCCTGGGAGGCCGCCGCATGCAGCGCCACACAAAACACTACGCTCAAAACTGCACAAAGCATTGCCAAAACTAAAGTCTTGCTTCCGGTGACCACGGTGAATTCCGGCACATAAGCAATCCTCATGCTTTCCCCATAGGCCCCCAAAGCTCTGGCAACCCCTGCCGCCGTCAGGGCAGACAGCGCACAGGGCACCAAAGCCGCATAATACATTACCCCTACGCTGACTACCTCCATGGGAAAAATGGCAGCCGCCATGGGTGTGCCAAACAGGGCGGAAAAGCAGGCGCTCATGCCGCACATAATCATCACATGGGCGTCAGCGCCCTTCATCCGAAACAGCTTCCCAAAGCAGTTGCCCAGGCTGCCGCCCAGCTGCAGAGCCGCGCCCTCTCTTCCCGCCGACCCGCCAAAGAGATGGGTGAGGATGGTGCTCACAAAAATCAAAGGGGCCGTGGAAAAATACAGCTGCTCCTCAGAGCGCACCGCAGAAAGTATGCTGTTGGTTCCCCCGTCATTGTCCCTGTGGGCCAGATGATACAAAAATACAATCAGAAGTCCTGCCACAGGAAGTCCCAGAACCACAGCCGGATGGCTGGTTCTGAAATCTGTGGCATACTGCATTCCATAAGAAAAAGCAGTGCCTGTAAGACCCACTAAGACACCGATGACCACCGCGATTGCCACCCATTTGATAAAGTCCAGAAATTTGCTTCCCACCCCCATAAGGAAGGTGTAAATATCCTTCTCCCGCCCCTTCATTTCATGCCTCGTTTCCACGCTTATCTTTACGCCTGTTGCTCCATACGTCTTTTGAAATCTCTGATATTAGCGCCAATGTCGCCTTGAAAAACCGCCGAGCCCGCCACAATCACATTGGCTCCTGCCTCCAGCGCCAGATGTACATTTTCGGTCCGGATACCTCCGTCCACCTGGATATCCAGGCTAAGCCCCTTCGCCCGCGCCATTTCCCGGATACGCCGCACCTTGTCAAGACACTGGGGAATCAATTCCTGACCCCCGGCTCCCGGCTCCACCGTCATCACCAGCACCATGTCCACCATTCCAAGAAAGGGCGCTGCCGCCTCCGGTGGAGTGCCAGGCTTTATGGTGATTCCTGCCTTTTTTCCCATTTTTCTTATGGTCTGGATGGTTTTCTCCACATCGCAAGCTGCCTCTATATGAAAATTGATCAAGTCTGCTCCGCTCTCCGCAAAGGCTTCCACATGCCTTTCGGGCCTCTCCACCATCAAATGCACATCTAAAAACAGAGAGGTCTCTCTGCGTATACACTTTAATACCGGCAGTCCAAAAGAAATGGATGGCACAAACATTCCATCCATAACATCAATATGCAGATACTGGGCGCCCGCTCTTTCCACCTCTTTGACCTGCTCTCCCAGCCTCCAGAAATCAGCGGACAAAATGGACGGTGATAAAATGTTCATAACACTCCCAAGCCTTTCTATTATTTCGTGCCTATTTTAGCAAAAAAAGACGTGAATAGCAACCTGCTATTTCACGTCTCATATGATTTCACGTCCTGCTTGAGCTGCTCCCAGGCATCCTCGTTCTCTACATAGTAAACGGGGCACTTTTTGCCGCCGCAGTCATAGTGGCGCAGAATATCTTCCTCGGTAAGATCATAGGTTTCCGTCAGCCAGGCAAGAAGCCTTATCAGCGAATCATAGGTTTCCCGGGTAAAGGAGCCATCCTCCGCAAGATAACAGCATTCTATGGAAATGGAATCCTCATTTCTGGTCTGCACCGCATAGGCGATCTCATCCAGGGGAATACACTGGATGATCTCCCCCTCATAGCCGATGATGAAGTGGGCGCTGGCGCTTCTCTCATGGGTATCCTTAAGCTGTTCAAAATAGCTTCTGTTCTGGGCAGCGCTGGTTCCCAGGTTGGCGGTATAATGTACAAAAATGCTGTTTACCTCCGTCAGCGCATCCCCGGGTCTGGAATATTCATTCACTGTGAGAAAATCCTCCGTCCAGGCGGGATGCCTTCCAAAGGCTCTTGCGCTGATTCCCTGGATATCCTGTATCTCTTCCTCCCAGAGCATATCTGCCTTTCCGGCTTCATCCACTGCATTCCCCAGGCTGGCCTCTGCCCCGCCTGCCCTGTTGAATGCCCACACTGCCAAAATTACTGCTGCAATCAAAGCCACAAAAGCTGTGGCCAGCACTGCCAGCCTTCTGTAAAAGAGCATCCTCGCCCGTTTCTTTCTTGCAGCCGCTTTGCCAAAGTCCCTTTCCCGGCGCTTTTTCTGAAACTGACTATAATCCACCAGGTAGGGATTACGCTTCATATTCGTCAGTTCCAGACCCAGCTCCTTTTTCGGACTGTTTGCTTGTCCCATTTCTCTGCCTCTTTTCCTCTTAGGTGCTTTCTTTTTCCTAATTAAAGAAGATGTTAGGGGTAAAAGGGGGTTCCGTCACAAATCGTCAGAATTGTTTGCCATCTGCAGGAGTCTTAGTTGCTCCTGGAATCGGCAAAGTTGCGTTGTGAGAAAAAAATCCGCTTGTTTGAGCGCAGCGAGTTCGGATTTTTTGGAACGCATTTAGCAAATTTTTCGATTCCTGGCGCAACTTGACTCCGAAGCCGCAAACAATTCTGACGATTTGTGACTGGGAGACCTTTTGACCCTGACATCTTAAAACATACAATAGCAGAAAAATGTTTCGTTTTTGTATACGAAATTCTTAAATTTTCTTAAGGTGTTTTCTTATAAAAATTTTTTTACAGCCCAAAAACCCCCCGCCGCATCCAGTCCGTATTTCTCCACCAGGGCTGCTGCCGAGCCGGATTCCCCGAATACATCCTGCATACCCAGCTTCTTTACGGGAACAGGATACTTTGCGCACAGACAGTCGCATACCGCACTGCCCAAGCCCCCGATCACGGAGTGCTCTTCAACGGTTACCACCTTTCCCGTCTTTTTGGCGCTGTTTACCACGATTTCCTCATCCAGGGGCTTAATGGTGCAGATATTGATCACCTCGGCGCTTATGCCATCAGCCGCCAGCTTTTCTGCAGCGCCCAGGGCAGAATCCACACAGATTCCCGTAGCCACAATGGTCACGTCCTCTCCCTCCCGCACCACAGTGCCCTTTCCGATCTCAAAGTGATAATCGGGCCTGTCATTGATGACCGGCACTGCCGCCCGTCCAAAGCGGATGTAGACCGGTCCCTCATATTCCAGGGCAGCCCTGACAGCAGCTCTTGCCTCCACATCATCAGAAGGACACATCACCACCATACCGGGAATGGTCCGCATCAGCGCAATGTCCTCGTTGCACTGATGGGTTGCTCCATCCTCTCCCACAGTGATGCCTGCATGGGTTGCTCCGATTTTCACATTCAAATGAGGGTACCCTATGGAATTGCGCACCTGCTCAAAGGCACGGCCCGCCGCGAACATGGCAAAGGAGCTGACAAAGGGAATTTTTCCCACAAGGGACAGTCCTGCTGCCACCCCCATCATATTACACTCGGCAATACCACAGTCAATATGGCGCTCCGGATAAGCCTTCTTAAAAATACTTGTCTTTGTGGCCGCCGCAAGATCCGCATCCAGCACCACCAGCTGGGGAAATTCCTCCGCCAGCTCCTTTAAGGCGTTTCCATAGCTTTCTCTGGTAGCAATCTTTCTCACGGTGGTTTCCTTCACGTTATTTCCTGCCATTATGCTTCACCTGCTTTCTCTAATTCTGCGCCGATTTTTTCCAGATCGGCCATTGCCACCGCATATTCCTCATCATTGGGAGCCTTGCCGTGCCAATCCACACTGTTCTCCATAAAGGATACGCCCTTGCCCTTTAAGCTATGTACCACAATACAGGTAGGCATTCCCTTGGTGTTTCTCGCCTCCCCAAAGGCTGCCCTGAGAGCGTCAAAGTCATGAGCGTCTGCGTTGATCACATGGAAATTGAACGCCTCGAATTTTTTGTCAATGGGATAAGGAGAGCATACCTGATCGATGGGACCGTCGATCTGCAGATTATTGTTGTCCACGATCACACACAGATTGTCCAGCTTACGGAAGCCTGCAAACATAGCCGCCTCCCAGACCTGCCCCTCCTCGATCTCTCCATCTCCCAAAAGAGTGTATATCCGGAAAT
>NZ_CEWDFQ010000187.1:0-6113 GCF_982438285.1 Acetatifactor sp.
AAATTGTAGACAACTCAGTGGACGAGCATCTGGCGGGCTGCTGCGACACCATAACCGTCACCCTGGAAGCGGACGGCTCCGCCACAGTATCTGACAACGGCAGAGGCATTCCGGTGGGGATGCACGAAAAGGGCGTCAGCGCAGAGCGCCTTGTGTTTACCACCCTTCATGCCGGAGGAAAATTTGACAGCTCCGCTTACAAGACCAGCGGCGGCCTTCACGGAGTGGGTTCCTCTGTGGTGAACGCTCTTTCCACAAGATTGACTGTAAGAGTCAAAAGCAACGGCCTGATCTATGAGGATAAGTATGAACGGGGAGTTCCCATAATAGACTTAAAGGACGGTCTTCTGCCTGTAGTAGGAAAGACCAAGGAGACAGGAACCACCATTAACTTTCTGCCGGACGATACCATTTTCGATAAAACACGTTTTAAGGAGGATGACGTAAAAAGCCGACTTCATGAGACGGCCTACTTGAATCCGGCCCTTACGATTATTTTTGAAGATAAGCGCAAGGAGGTGCCTGAGCGCATAACCTTTCACGAGCCGGAGGGCATTATCGGATTTATCAAGGATATGAACAAATCCAAGGAAGCCCTGCACGATGTGATTTATTTTTCAGCCCAGAGCGAAGGCATTTCCGTTGAGGCCGCTTTTCAGTATGTAAATGAATTTCACGAGAATGTGCTTGGCTTCTGCAACAATATTTACAATTCGGAGGGGGGCACCCATCTGACAGGCTTTAAGACCGCCTTCACCAATCTGATCAATACTTATGCCAGAGAGCTGAATATATTGAAGGAAAAAGACGCCAATTTTACGGGAGCGGATGTGCGAAACGGCATGACGGCAGTGATTTCCATAAAGCATCCGGACCCCAGGTTTGAGGGACAGACAAAGACAAAGCTGGACAATCAGGACGCCGCAAGGGCGGTGTCAAAGGTGACAAACGATGAATTGGTGCGGTTTTTCGACCGGAATCTGGAAACCTTAAAAAGCATTATCGGCTGCGCGGAAAAAGCGGCCAAAATTCGGAAAACTGAGGAAAAAGCCAGAACCAATCTGTTGACAAAACAGAAGTTTTCCTTTGATTCTAACGGAAAACTTGCAAATTGCGAGTCCAAGGACCCCTCTAAATGTGAAATCTTTATCGTAGAGGGCGATTCTGCAGGGGGAAGTGCAAAAATGGCCCGAAACAGGATGTATCAGGCCATCCTGCCTATCCGGGGCAAAATCCTGAACGTGGAGAAGGCCAGTATTGACAAGGTTTTGGCAAATGCAGAGATCAAAACCATGATCAATGCCTTCGGCTGCGGCTTTTCCGAGGGCTACGGAAATGACTTTGATATTACAAAGCTGCGCTATGATAAGATCATCATAATGGCGGATGCGGATGTGGACGGCGCCCATATATCCACTTTGCTTCTCACGTTATTTTACCGTTTTATGCCTGAGCTTATTTTTGAGGGGCACGTTTATATCGCCATGCCGCCCCTCTATAAGGCCATGCCCTCCAAAGGAGCGGAGCAATACCTGTATGATGACAAGGCTTTGGAAAAATACAGAAAGACCCACAAGGGACCCTTTACTCTGCAGCGTTACAAGGGACTTGGAGAGATGGACGCTGCGCAGCTGTGGGAAACCACTCTGGACCCGGAAACCAGACTGTTAAAGCAGGTGGAAATTGAGGATGCCCGTATGGCCTCCGAGATGACAGAGCTTTTGATGGGTACGGATGTGCCTCCCCGCAAGGCGTTTATTTACGACCATGCCACGGACGCAGCTTTAGACATCTGACGAAAGCTTATGTAAGTTCATAAATCAGGAGAATACAGGAAAACATGAATGATAGAATCATAAAAACCGAATATTCCGAGGAAATGCAGAAATCCTTTATCGATTATGCCATGAGCGTTATTATCGCAAGAGCGCTTCCCGACGTCAGGGACGGCTTAAAGCCTGTACAGAGAAGAACCCTGTATGATATGCACGAGCTGGGCATCCGGTATGACAGGCCCTACCGAAAAAGCGCCCGTATTGTGGGAGACACCATGGGTAAATATCATCCTCACGGAGACAGCTCTATTTATGAGGCTCTGGTGGTGATGACCCAGGATTTTAAGCGGGGGCTTCCCCTGGTGGACGGCCATGGCAATTTCGGCAATATCGAGGGGGACGGGGCGGCTGCCATGCGTTATACGGAGGCGCGGCTCCAGAAGATCACCCAGGAAGCCTTTCTGGCAGACCTGGATAAGGATGTGGTGGATTTTGTGCCCAATTTTGACGAGACGGAAAAAGAGCCCTCGGTTCTGCCTGCCAAGATTCCAAACCTTCTAATCAACGGCTCCGAGGGAATCGCAGTGGGTATGGCAACAAACATCCCCCCTCATAATCTTTCTGAAGTCATCGATGCGGTTAAAGCCTATATGCTGAATGAAAATATTACCGTAAAGGAGCTGATGCGCTATGTGAAGGGGCCTGATTTTCCCACCGGCGGCATTGTCATAAATAAGGATGAGCTTCTAAGCATTTATGAAACCGGCACAGGGAAGATTAAAATCAGAGGCAGGGTGGAGTTTGAAAAGGCCAAGGGCGGAAGAACCAACCTGGTGATCACAGAGATTCCCTACACCATGATCGGCGCCAATATCTCAAAGTTTTTATCGGATGTGGCGGCCCTTTCCGAAAGCAAAAAGACCCAGGATATTGTGGATATTTCCAATCAGTCCTCCAAGGAGGGCATTCGGATCGTCATTGAGCTAAAAAAGGATGCAGACCCGGAAAATTTTGTAAATTTGTTATATAAAAAAACCCGTCTGGAGGACACCTTCGGCGTGAACATGCTGGCTATTTATGAGGGCCGTCCCGAAACTATGAACCTAAAGCAGATTATCAAGGCCAATGTGGATTTTCAGTTTCAGACAGCCACCAGAAAGTATACCAATCTGCTGGCAAAGGAAATGGAGCGCAGGGAAGTGCAGGAGGGATTGATAAAAGCCTGCAATGTGATTGATTTGATCATAGAAATTCTCAGAGGCTCCAAGGACCGCGCCATGGCCAAGGCCTGCCTGGTGGAGGGAAAAACCGAAGGAATCAAATTCAAATCCAGAGAGTCCAAAATCATGGCGCAGCAGCTGATGTTCACGGAAAAGCAGGCGAACGCAATCCTGGATATGCGCCTGTATAAGCTGATTGGACTGGAGATTGAGGCGCTCATTCACGAGCATGAGGAAACCATGGCCAACATCTATCGGTATGAGGATATTTTGGAAAGCAGGGACTCCATGGCCCAGGTGATCATAAACGAGCTCAATGCCCTGAAAAAGGAATACGGCAGGAAGAGAAGGACGGTCATTGAAAACGGGCAGGAGGCTGTCTATAAGGAAAAGGAAATAGAAGAAATGGAAGTAATGTTCCTTATGGACCGGTTCGGCTATGCCAAGACCATTGACATGATCACCTATGAGAGAAATAAGGAGGCGGCAGATTCAGAAAACAGATATGTTTTCCCCTGTAAAAATACGGGCCGCATTTGTCTGTTCACCGATACGGGACAGCTTTACACCATAAAGGTTATGGATCTGCCCTTCGGCAAATTTAGAGACAAGGGGATTCCCATCGACAACGTGAGCAATTTCAGCTCGGAAAAGGAAGAGCTTCTTCTGATTGCCAGCCAGGATATGCTGAATCTCTGCCAGGTTCTGTTTGTGACGGCCCAGTCCATGGTAAAGGTAGTGGACGGCAGTGAATTCGATGTGGCAAAGCGCACTGTGGCAGCCACTAAGCTTAACGACCAGGACCGGGTGGTAAGCGTGGCAGTCTTAAAGGAGCAGCGCAATGTGGTGCTGCAGACAAAGGATGGGTATTTCCTTCGGTTTCCCATTGAGGAAATTCCCGAAAAAAAGAAGGGAGCCATCGGCGTCAGAGGCATGAAGCTGGGGGAAAAGGATTTTGTGGAAAATGTATACTACACCCAGCCTGCAGCAGATACCTCTGTGGAGTATAAGGGAAAAAATATCGTCCTGAACCACTTAAAGGCGGGAAAACGTGACAGCAAAGGGACTAAGCTGCGTGTATAAGACCGGGGCTCACAAAATAGGAAAAGGAGATTTATCCCATGAGAGTGATTGCGGGAACAGCCAGAAGCCTTCCCTTAAAAACTCCGGCAGGCATGGAAACCCGTCCTACCACAGACCGGATCAAGGAAACGCTTTTTAATATCATTCAGGCTCATATTCCGGGATGTGTTTTTATTGATATATACAGCGGAAGCGGCGGCATCGGCATTGAAGCTTTAAGCAGGGGGGCAAAAAAAGCCTATTTTATTGACAATTCCCCCAAAGCAGCAGCCTGCATTGAGCAAAATCTGACATTTACGAAACTGAAGGACCGTGCTATAGTATTAAAGCAGGATGCCCTTGCAGCTGTAGGCAGTATTTACGAGTCCGAAGCAGACATTATCTTTCTGGATCCTCCCTATGGATGCGGACATGAAAGACAGCTGCTTTCCCTTCTCTCCAATCGGAAATATGTGACGGAAAATACCATGATTATCGTAGAGACTTCACTGGACACAGATTTTTCCTGGCTGGAGGAATGTGGGCTTTTCCTGGAACGGGAGAAGCGTTATAAAACAAACCGGCATTTATTTTTAAAAAAAGCGTAAGGCGAGGTTTTTTGCAAAACAGCGCAGAAATGAGGATTGTATGAAAAAAGCAGTTTATCCGGGAAGCTTTGACCCGGTGACCTACGGACATCTGGATATCATCAAACGCGCCTCTGAAATTTTTGATGTGCTGATTGTCAGCGTTCTCAATAATAAAGACAAGACCCCGTTGTTTTCTGTGGAAGAACGTGTTAAGATACTGAGAGAGGCTACAAAGGATATGCCCAATGTAGAGGTGGACAGCTTCAGCGGACTGCTGATCAACTATGCCGCCCAAAAGGATCTTCACATAGCCGTGCGGGGACTTCGGGCCATTACGGATTTTGAATATGAGCTTCAGCTGGCCCAGATGAACCGAAAGCTGTCTGAGGGCAGACTGGATACCATGTTTTTGACCACCAGTCTGGAATACGCTTATCTAAGCTCCTCCAGCGTGAAGGAAATCGCCTATTTCGGCGGAGATATTGGACAGTGCGTGCCTGATTTTGTAGCGGATCTGATTTATAAAAAGTTCAACACCAATCAATCATGACAAGGAGAGGATAGATGAGCAGCAGAATAGAGCAATTAATTGATGAAATAGAAGAATATATTGAGAGCTGCAAGCCGAAGTTTATGTCAAATACGGAAATCATCGTGAATAAGGATGAGATTGACGAACTGCTTCGCGAGCTGCGCATGAAAACTCCCGATGAAATCAAGCGTTATCAAAAAATTATCAGCAACAAGGAAGCTATTTTAAACGATGCCAGAGCCAAGGCGGAAGCTCTGATCAATGAGGCCACTGTCCACACAAACGAGCTGATTAATGAGCATGAGATCATGCAGCAGGCCTATGCTCAGGCAAACGAGGTGGTTTCCATGGCCAGCAAACAGGCTCAGGAAATTTTAGACAACGCCACCATAGAGGCCAACAATGTGCGCTCTGCCGCCATGCAGTATATGGACGATATGCTGGCCCATCTGGAAAATATTATTGTCTCCTCATCCCAGGCGGCAAGCAGCAATTATGAGAATTTGATAGGCTCCCTGAATCAATACCGGGACATTATCCAGTCTAACCGAAACGAGCTGCACCCTGTAGAGGAGGATTTGGAGGAAGCGCCTGCGAAAGAGCAGGAGGAAGCCGGAGATATTGATGTTATATAAAAGAAACAGATCAGGGCTGCCGCAGATGCGGCAGCTTATTCTGTCAGGGATTCCAGTCAATGGAAAAATCTTTTTTGCAGTAATGTGCTCTGTTCTCGCAGCTCTTTTTTTCTGGGGCGCCAGGGTGCAGGCCGCTTACAGAGTGCAGCCTGTGGACGAAACACTTGTGGTGGTAATCGATCCGGGACATGGCGGGGAAAATGAAGGAACGGCAGAAGGCCGGCTGACCTTGGAGGACGCCGCTTTGGAAAAGGAAATGACCCTTGTCACAGCTATGGCCATGTACGACGAGCTTTGCC
>NZ_CEWDFQ010000188.1:0-6097 GCF_982438285.1 Acetatifactor sp.
GCACCAGGCCATGTATTTTTTCATAATTGCCAGACAGCTTCAAAACAGCATAAATCAGCCCTCTTTTCAAAGGGGAGGGCGCCACAAGCAGGTTATTGTAAAAGATCGTGCCCTTCAGCGCTTTTAATGTCTGCCTGGCTGTAATCTTTGGAAAAAATGCCTGTATCACCGCCGCATTTTCCGGCGTGGCTGCAATGTGTCCGGCCAGCTTTTGTCTTATGGGATTCAAACCGTCTCTCACCATAAGCTCCCTGTCAAATTCCGCTTCGATCTCTGTGTGGGAAACGCCGCTTTTCTTGATTTTTTCATCAATATATCCGTGGCAGGTCACATCCAGGGCAAAATGGCAGATAAATCCATATACATAGGACAGACAGGCCTCTTTGTCCGGGCGGGATTTTATAACCTTTGCAGCTCTTGCAAAAAAATAGCTTCCCGGTTTATCGTGCATGCCATGTCCCGTCCGGTTTACGGGATTCGATGAAAGGGGCTTGTAATAAAATAGAATGTCCGGGCCGTGCAGTCCAATCAAAAACAGCTGGGGATATTTTTCTATGATCTGCCTTTCCGGCTTCCCCAGGAGTGCTTTTACCTGCAGACCCATTTTGTGGTGAGCATACATGGATGGCATAGTAGTCTCCTTTTCTCATAGGAAGTAAGGCCGGATGGGGATATCCGGCCTTGTGTGTCTATCTTTCTTATTTATTTTATCATTTTTTTCATAAAATACAATCTGTTTTGGGTGAAATCTACCTAAGTTTCAGGTAAAATCCATTTCGTCAGGCGAGAATCTCCCCCTGTGTAGAGATGGTGACCACCTGCCAGGGAAGAAGCTTTCCACTCATTTTCAGAGCTGTGACCGCTGCATGCTCGATGCCGCCGCAGCAAGGCACCTCCATGCGCACGATTGTGAGTGCGCTGATCTCATTGCGCTTTATAATTTCCGCAAGCTTTTCTGTATAATCCACTCCGTCCAGCTTAGGGCAGCCAACCAGCGTAATTTTTCCCCTGATAAAATCCTGATGAAAATCAGCGTAGGCATAAGCTGTACAGTCCGCTGCAATCAGCAGATGGGCTCCCTGAAAATACGGAGCGGTAAGGGGCGCCAGCTTGATCTGCACCGGCCACTGGCGAAGCTGGGACCTGCTGGAAGGCTGTTCCTTGTCTGAAAGCTCCTTCTGACTTGAAAGCTGTCCTTTGCTTGAAAGCTGCTTCTTGCTTTCTTGTACTGCCGCCTCATCATAAGCTGCAGCCTCCCGCTCCACAAAGGTGATAGCCCCCACCGGGCAGGCGGGAAGGCAGTCCCCCAGGCCGTCACAGTAATCTTCCCGCAGAAGCGCAGCCTTTCCATTTTTCATGCCGATGGCTCCCTCGTGACAGGCCTGTGCGCAGATGCCACAGCCGTTGCACTTTTCCTGATCTATCTCAATGATTTTCCGTATCATGACAATTCCTCCATTCAATAGAATTTTACAGGCTTTTTCTTGACTTTACAGCAAAAGTATACTATGCTTTTTGCAAAAAGTACGTTGTTAAAACAACAAAAATGGAGAAAAAATGAAAAATTCCCTTTTGTGCAATACCGCCTTGTTTCGGGGCATCGATCAAAAAGAAACAGACTCCCTGCTTTCCTGTCTCCAGGCATATGAAAAGAGCTATGAGAAAAATCAAGTGATTCTTCACGCAGGAGATATGGTGGACTCCCTGGGAATGGTTTTAGAGGGCACTGTCCTGATAGAAGCCGACGATATCTGGGGAAACAGAAGCATCCTGGACAAGGCGGAATGCGGACAAATCTTTGCGGAAACCTATGCGCTGCTGCCGGGGGAGCCTTTGATGGTAAATGTTACTGCCGCCTGCTGCTGCCGTATTCTCTTTTTAAATATCAGAAAGCTTATCCAGACCTGCAGCGCCAGCTGCCCCTTTCACCACAAGATGATTGGGAATCTCCTTTCTTTGTCCGCCGAGAAAAATCTCAAGCTGTCCCGGCGCATTTTTCACACCTCCCCAAAATCCATACGGGGAAGGCTTATCTCTTATTTTTCCCAACAGGTAAGGCAAAGCGGCAGCTATCAGTTTACCATCCCCTTTAACCGAAAACAGCTGGCAGATTATCTGGGGGTTGACCGCAGCGCCCTCTCCAACGAGCTTTCTAAAATGCAAAAGGAAGGTATTCTCTCCTATGAAAAGAATACCTTCCGCATGATACCCTAAAAGTCAGCCAGCTTATGCTTCCACAAACGCATCCTTGCCTAAGCCGCAGAGAGGACAAACCCAGTCATCCGGAATATCCTCAAAGGCCGTTCCCGGTGCGATTCCGCCATCGGGATCGCCCACCTCAGGATCATATACCCAGCCGCATGCTTCACATACATATTTCTTCATAGTCTCTTCCTTTCTTCTTTCCTTTTATTGTTTCTATGTGATAAACCGCTCCAGGCGGTTTCAACACCGAGTTCTATGCTTCCCCGCCATACAGGGCCGCCAGTCTCTGCAGATAAGCCAGCCGCTCTTTTGCCTGATTCTCCGCCTGGGCAAACAGCTCCTGTGCCCGCTCTGGATTCGAGCGCTGCAGGGCGTTGTAGCGCACCTCTCCGGACAGGAAATCCTGATAAGCTTCCGTGGGCAGCTTGCTGTCTAAGGTGAATGCACCGGCCTGCGTACCCTTGTTGCGGGGATCAAACCGGAACAGATGCCAATACCCAGTCTTTACCGCCTTTTCCTCTTCCGTCTGGGAACAGGACATTCCAACCTTGATTCCATGGCTGATACAAGGAGCGTAAGCAATGATCAAAGAAGGACCCTCATAGCTCTCTGCCTCCAAAAAGGCCTTGATGCACTGGTTATAATCAGCTCCCATTGCGATCTGCGCCACATACACATTGCCGTAGCTCATGGCAATGCTGGCCAGATCCTTTTTGCGGGTAGCCTTGCCCCCCGCCGCAAACTTTGCAACAGAGCCCGTAGGCGTGGACTTGGAGGACTGTCCTCCGGTATTGGAATACATTTCTGTGTCAAATACCAGAATGTTGATGTCCTGGCCGCTTGCCAGCACATGATCCAGACCTCCAAAGCCGATATCATAGGCCCAGCCATCGCCACCGAAAATCCACTGAGATTTCTTGCCCAGGAAATCCTTTTCCTCCAAAATCTCCAAAATCTCGTTTTGCTGCTCACCTTCAGCCTCTTTCGCCAGACAGGCCTCAAGCCGCTTTGTGGCTTGCCCATTTAAGGCTCCATTCTGGAAGGTATCCATCCACTGTCCGATGGCTTCCCTCAAAGTCTCGCTTATGCCTTGCGTGCTCAGCGCCTCCAGTTCTTCCTTAAGCCGCTCTCTGATGCTTTTTTGTGCCAGCAGCATGCCATAGCCAAACTCTGCCGCATCCTCAAACAAAGAATTGGACCAGGCCGGACCTCTTCCCTGATCATCCGTGGTATAGGGCGTGGAGGGAGCAGAATTTCCCCATATGGAAGAACATCCTGTTGCGTTGGCAATATACATCCTGTCTCCGAAAAGCTGTGTAGCAAGCTTTGCGTAGGGCGTCTCCCCACAGCCTGCGCAGGCTCCCGAAAACTCCAGAAGGGGCTTTTTAAACTGGCTGCCCTTTACTGTGGAAGCCTTAAATTTCTCTAAAACCTCCGGCTTTGCAGGCAGTGCCTTGCAATAATCAAACTGCTTCTGCAGCGCTGTCCTCTCTGCCTTGGACAGTGTGGAAACCGCCGTCATGGAGAGAGCCTTGGCGCCCATCTTGCCCGGACATACATTAGCGCAGGAGCCGCAGCCCACACAATCTGCAGGAGACACTGTGATCGCAAAATACATTCCCGGCATCCCCATCATAGGAATCAGCTTCATGCCCTCCGGAGCGGCGTCAGCCTCTTCTTTTGTGAGCACCGCAGGCCGGATAACCGCATGAGGACACACAAAGGCACAGCGGTTGCACTGAATACAGTTTTCACAATTCCAGGCGGGAATATCCACCGCCGTATTTCGGCGCTCATGGGCCGATGTGCCAGAAGGAGCGGAACCATCCTGATACTCCAAAAAGGCTGATACCGGAAGCGCATCTCCCTTTTGCGCATTTACCTTCTGCTGAATCTGCTCCACATATTTTACCACCTCAGGCCTGTCCTGCAGGGTTTCTGTCTTTTGCTCCTCTTCCACGGCATCCGCCCACCGCTCCGGAACCTCCACCTTTACGATATTTTGAGCTCCCGCATCAATGGCATCATAATTCATCTGTACCACCTGGTCGCCCTTTTTCTGATAGCTTGCCCTGGCGGCGTCCTTCATATACTGAAGGGCGTCTTCCCCGGGAATAATATCTGTCAGCGCAAAAAAGGCGGACTGCAAAATGGTATTGATTCTTCCCTTTAATCCGATCTGTCTGCACAGCTCCACACCGTCTATGATATAAAAGCGGATATGGTTTCTGGCTATGAACCGCTTTACCGAAGCGGGCAGCTGTTCCTCTAGCTGCGCGCTGTCCCAGGTGCAGTTTAACAGGAAAATGCCTCCCTCCTTCAAATCCTGCACCATGTCATATTTGCGCAGATAGGACTGATTGTGGCAGGCCACAAAGTCTGCCTTTTCTATCAAATAGGTGGACTTGATGGGGCTGTCTCCAAACCTCAAATGAGAAACAGTAAGCCCTCCTGATTTCTTGGAATCATAAGAAAAGTAAGCCTGTACATATTTATCCGTATGATTGCCGATAATCTTAATGGAATTTTTATTGGCTCCCACTGTTCCGTCACTGCCAAGTCCCCAGAATTTGGCGCTGTAAATGTCCTTTGGCGCAGTGTGGATTTGTTCCGTAACCTCTAAGGACAAGTGCGTCACATCATCCAAAATTCCCACAGTAAACCGCTTCTTTTCCCGGTTGTCAAACACTGCCTTGATCTGGCTTGGGGTGGTGTCCTTGCTGCTTAAGCCGTATCTGCCGGAAAAAATCTCAACGCTATGGAATTTACTGTCCCGCAGGGCTGCGGCCACATCCAGATAAAGGGGCTCGCCTATGGCGCCAGGCTCCTTGGTGCGGTCCAGTACAGTAATTCTTTTTACAGAATCCGGGATGACTGCAAGCAGATGCTCTGCACTGAAGGGGCGGTATAAATGAACCTCCACTACCCCCAGTCTTTCCCCGGCAGCATTCAGATAATCCACCGTCTCCTCGATAGTCTGACACACGCTGCCCATGGCTATGATCACATGCTCCGCATCCTCAGCGCCGTAATAATTGAATAATCCGTAATGGGTTCCTATTCTCTCATTGATCTGGTTCATATAAAACTCCACGAGACCCGGCAGCGCATCGTAGGCCCCATTGCTGGCCTCTCTTGCCTGAAAGAAGATATCCGGATTCTGGGCGGAGCCCATCTGCCTGGCGTGATTGGGGTTTAAGGCGTTCTTACGAAATGCCTTTACAGCCTCCAAATCCATCAGCGTCTTTAAATCCTCATAGTCCCATGCTGCAATCTTTTGTACCTCGTGGGAGGTGCGGAAGCCGTCAAAAAAATGAAGGAAGGGCAGTCTGCCCTTAACCGCCGCCAGATGTGCCACAGGGGCCAGATCCATTACCTCCTGCACGGAAGCGCTGGCCAGCATGGCCACCCCTGTCTGCCTGCAGGCATATACATCGGAATGATCACCAAAAATGGACAGCGCATGACTTGCTATGGTTCTTGCCGCAACATGAAACACTCCCGGAAGCCGTTCTCCCGCAATTTTGTATAAATTGGGAATCATAAGCAAAAGTCCCTGGGAGGCTGTGAAGGTAGTGGTCAAGGCTCCCGCCGCCAGAGAGCCGTGCACAGCTCCCGCTGCACCTGCCTCAGACTGCATCTCCGTTACCTGAACCTCCTGTCCGAAAATATTTTTCCTTCCCTGATTGGCCCATTCATCCGTCACCTCTGCCATGGTAGAGGATGGGGTGATGGGATAAATGGCGGCCACATCGCTGTAGGCATAGGCCACATGAGCCGCCGCCTGATTGCCGTCCATTGTCATCTTTTTCCGCACCATACTATCACCTCTTTTGAAAAAACTTACACTCTAACTGCTTCTTGCTATTTTGATATCATTATACTATAATAG
>NZ_CEWDFQ010000189.1:0-6087 GCF_982438285.1 Acetatifactor sp.
CCTCCATCCGTGGATATCTGGAGGCCATGAAGGACGGTACAATTTCCCCGGATATGTACGACAAATATCTTACTATCGTATTAAACGAGACAGAGCGGCTGACAAAGCTCACCAACAGCCTGCTTACCCTGAACAATTTAAACACCAAGGGTATGCTGTTAGACCGCACGGACTTTGATATCAACCAGGTCATCCGAAGCACCGCCGCTTCCTTCGAGGGAACCTGCCGCCGGAAAAATATTGCCATTGAAATGGTTCTCACAGGGGATATCATGTATGTGAATGCAGATATGGGAAAAATACAGCAGGTTTTGTATAACCTGCTGGACAATGCCATCAAATTCAGCCATCAGAATTCCATCATTAAAATAGAGACTGCAGAAAAGAAAAATAAGCTGTTTGTATCGGTGAAGGACACAGGAATCGGCATCCCCAAGGAGGATTTAAAGCTGATCTGGGACCGGTTTTATAAATCCGATCTCTCCCGTGGCAAGGATAAAAAAGGAACCGGCCTTGGGCTGTCCATCGTAAAGGAAATTATAAACGCACACGGAGAGCATATCAATGTGATCAGCACCCCGGGAGAGGGAAGTGAATTTATTTTCTCCCTCCCCAATTCCAACAAAAACGATGAGGAGGACTGACCCTTAAGTCCACCTGCCTTTCATTTTTTCCATCACCCGGCGCACGGGATGGTACAGCACAAGCATCAGCACAAAATTGCCCACGCCGTGGACGATATCCCAGGGAATCCCGGCCACCCACCAGGTAAATCCCGCATAGAGACCATTCTGGATTCCCCCGTCCCAGGCGCCGATCACCACATAGGGGATGGCGCAGAAAAAACCGAAAAACAGGCCAAACAGGCCGGACAGGATGCTGAAAAACCAAACGGAGCCATGCTTTTTCAAAATCCATACAAGAAGCACCAATAAAGGCCACATATACAAATACATAACCCACCAAAGCCCAAAGCCGTAAATACATCCCTCTATCAGGATAAAAACAGGAATCACCAAAAGGATTTTTCTGCCAAAATATAAGGTAAACAAAATCAGCCAGAAGGTGGTCAGCTCAATATTGGGCAGGAAGCTTAAAGCTGCCTTGCACACCTCGATCACCGCCACCATCATGCCAATTAAGGTAATATCTCTGACAGTTATTTTTTTCATTTTCATTCTTCCATGGTAAATACCGTATAGGCAATGGTGAAAACATCTCCGTCTGCAATGGGCTGGGAATCCACACCATAGTTGCAGTATTCCCCATTCACATAAAAGGCCCAGTACGCTCCATCCGTATTGTAATCCGCCGTTTCACCGTTCACCGTATCCACAGTAAGTCCAAATTCACTGTCTGTTCCGGAAAAGGTAAGGCCCTCTGCCTCCTCCATGGCCCCTCTGAGATATTCTGCGCTGGTCTGCACCTCATAGGAGGAGTTTTCCTGCTCCTTGTTCACTACCTCGATGGTAATATTCTTGGTTCCCTCTGTGGGCTTCTCACGAAATACTGCGTACACAATTCCCAGCACTACAATCAATGCTGCCAGAATCAGCACACCGATCACTGTTTTTTTACTGCTCTTTTTTGTTTCTGTCATTTTCATTTTCCTCCCTGATTTTATAAGGAAAGATACACACCTGAATCCTCCCTGGCAATAAAAAAGCTCCTGCAGACCGCAGAAGCTTTATACACAAAAAACAGGGATATCATTTCCAGGGAAAATCCTATCCGTCCTTCTGTACAAACCAAATCCGCGTGGTCTACAGCATCCGTTACGGGCAGGTCTTCTGACTTAAGTATCCTCACCCTGCTTTCTCTTCCCAAAAACAATAACGTTTTCAGTGAGTGAAACCTTGCGGCAAAGCAGGACTCCTCTATTACAGCGACGGGTTCGTGCAGGACTTCCACCTGCTTCCCTTTTCACCGGAGCCAGACAAGGAGCAGCTTCAAAAAATTTTCCGTGCCCCTGTCCTCCGACACCCATAACGCTATTTAATTGACGTGCCTAGTGTAGCACAATTCTATCTGTAATACAATCTTTTTTTACCGAATCAATCCAATTTGAATCCAGACTTATCCTACTTTTTAAAATTTTCAAACCACATACACCAGATTCCAGCTGCCGCCGCAATGACAGTCAAAACGATTGCTATAATATTTTCCAGCATAATTAACTTCCTTTCCTGCAAGCTTTTCCGCTGAAAATCAGCTGAAAATTTCCTTTATCTTATATCATAACAAACAAAAATGAAATCCACAATTTTGTAACTCTTTTTCTAACGAAATCTTTATTTCTTCCAAATCTACACTCCGCATGAAGCTTTATTCCGCCACCAAAAGACTGACTCTGGATTGGATGATATGGGCGGTTTCCTCAGCGCCTTTGTCTCCCGCAAGAAAGTAAGCGGCCTCCTCCATTACGATATTCACCACCTCTTCGGAAGCGTCCCCATAATAAACTGCACTGTCAAGAAGGTGATATAGTTTCTCCACATCCTCGTTCGTAAGCGCAATGTTTTCCAGCATTCCCTCTCCGGGAACTCTGGCGCGGTCTATCTGCCTCTGCAATATCTCTCTGTCAGGAGAAATGCCTTGTTCTTCAAATTTCTGTGCACCAGTGGTAATCATATATTTTACAAATTCCCAGGCCTCCTTTGTCTGTCCCTTACTGCAAATACCTACCAGATTGTGGGGCAGAAGCCTGGTGCCGCCTTCCCCGTCGGGAGTAGGCAGACCCACTATATGCAGCGGCTCTCCAATCTTACTTTCCATAGATGCGTAACTTCTCACATTGTATACATAACATCTTGTCAATATAAGAGAATGGTTCAGCATGCGGTCTCTTAAAGGAGTTTCGTCATAATCCCTGGAATCTGCAGTCTCCGGATTTTCCCGAATGCTTCCGGAGGAATTCAATATAGCAAGAAATTCCTCCGATTCAAAATCACAGGTCTTGTTTTTCCAATCCACAGAATAAGCAGCATAACGGTAAACCTGATCTCTCAGAAAAGCTTCCCGCGTCACATGATACATGATATCACCACCATAAAGAGTCTCAAGCTCCAGATATCTGGAAAGAGAAATTCCATCATCCTCCCCTACAACAGAATATAATCCCACCGCAGTTTCTATATGGAAGGAATTTGATACAAAGTAAAGATGTCCATCCGTTTCCAGCTTGTCCAGCAAAATAAAATCTTCTTTATTGATTTCTTCGTCCTCGTTGAAAAAAGGATACAAATCCACAAGCAGATCATTATCTGTAAAAAGAGACTGGGACACCCCTGACAAATCAAATAAATCCGGGGCATTTCCTGAAATAATATCCATCTGTAAAGCCTGCAGCGCCTCTAAAGAGGATAATGCTCCGTCCTTGGAATAATCCATCATCTGAATCAGATATTCACTGCTGCCCAAATTAAAATCAGAGACAAGAGACAGCAGATTTGTGTCAGGATGAATGCGCGCCATGGTAAGTACCGTCTTTCGTTTCACATTTTCTCCATCTCCCGGTGTAAGCCTTGCGGTCATATTCCTGTCCGTCACAATAAAGCTGCCGTCCCTCAGCCAGTAAATGCCCACAGGACCATAAAAATCAGCCCCAAGCTCCTCCCATATGGCTACGGGAACAGGCGCCTCCTTTTCAGATACCACTCCGTAAAGGCCATCCTGGCCTGACAGCGTAAAAAGATATTCCCCCCATCCCCCAAAAATACGATACCCCTCATATTCCCCTATTTTCTTCAATGTCCTGCTTTCCGTGTCCACCTCCATGACTATACTGATATCTCCTGTGTTTTCCTTGTGTAAAACTACATATATGGAATCCTTGGGACCGGATATCAGAGACATAGCCTTGCTCTCAAGAGGAATGCTTTCCAGATAGGAGCCCTCCTGGTCAAACAGCAAAATATTTTCTCCGGTAAGAAGCAGAAGCTTACCATTTTTATCTGCGCACATGCCTGCATCATAGCTGCCCTCAAGCAGCTTGGAGATATCCATTTTAAAAAGAATTTCCCCTGTTTCGCCAAGCTTTATTAATTCGTATTCAAAGGCAGAGGAATTTGCATCCGCAATAAAGCTGCAAAGAAGCCATATGCCCGAAGAACCAACGGCTGCGTCGGAAATGTGCAGGCTCCGGTAAAGAACCTCTTTATTGCGTCGAAATTCTTTTGAAATATCATTGGAAGAAAAATCTCCCGAAATATTGTAAATATCATTTCCATAAGGAATCACCTTATAAAGAGTGTTTCCAAGCTCTTCCAGAGAAAGGGTATAATAGCCTCCCCTTCCCATCCAGCCTCCCTCCTTGGCAATGACCTCCTCCTGTGGAACATCAGCCAGCAGCGGCTGATTCCTCTCTAAATAATCGTCCGTTGACTGCGCATCGGACGCAGGCTCTTCTTTTTTGGAGCATCCACACAACAAAAGACAGAAAATAAGAACCAAAGAAAACAGACTACAATACCCTTTTCTACACATATCCCCCTCCATTTCAAAACGTTTTCTCCTGTATCAATAAATCACATCAGCTCCACAGTCTGGTACAAAAAAGAATTTCCCGCTTTTCCTACCTGCTTTACCACTCCCACATAGCTTAATATGTTCAATACCGTCCTGGCCAGAGACACCGGAATATGAGCGGCCCTTGCAAAGTCCTTTGAGGTAAATGACTCTGGAAGCTCCCAGGGAACAAACTGCAGGTAATCCTGAAGGCAGGTAATGTCCACCTCCTTTACAAGCTGCGTAGGAATCCGGTCAAACCTGGTGGAGCCCTTCTTTTTATCTCTGCTCCATCCGTTTAACAGACGGTATTCTTCCATATCCAGCAAAACGATCTTAAGACGCAGATTCGGGTCTTTTAAAAACATTTTGATCCGATAAAGCTCTATAAAGGCAAGATACGGATTTCCCTTTGCAGGAGATTTTCTTTTTGGGCTGGCCTCTCCGCTTTCCTCATCAATCCAGATCAGCCATTTTTCCCGTGGTATGGGGTATACGATAGTCACCGGATATAAGGAGAGAAAGCATTTGAGCTTATCCCGCATCTTGTTAAACTGGCGGGTTTGAATTTCAATGATCTCTCCCTGTGAATAGATGTCAGCCACAAAATTTTCAATAGGGATTTCCTGTTTATCCTCATCCGGCTCATAATAATTTTTCAAAACAGCATGTACTGTTTTTTCCGACAAGGTTCCGATACCAAGTCTCTGCCTGTCCGTTCCTATAACCTTTTTTTTAGCCTGTTCAAATCTATCCTGATTGATCAGACCTTCCCTGCTCTCAAACATCCCCATGTGCGTCATCCTTTTTTATTCACAGCTTATCTTTTTATTGCAGATTTTTTCCACAAAAGTCCGATCATGCTCCACCATCAACAGCGTGGGACGGTATGTGCGCAAAAGCGCCTCAATCTGCATTCTGGAAAAAATATCAATATAGTTTAAGGGCTCATCCCAAATATAAAGATGGGCTTTCTCACAAAGGCTTGCAGCAATCAGCACCTTTTTCTTTTGTCCCTCACTGTAATGCTCCATATCCTTTTCAAACTGCTCTCGTTCAAAATCAAGCTTACGCAAAAGCGCCAGAAATACCGGAATCTCCAGTCCCCTGTTTTCTGCATACGAAACCAGGTTCCCCTTTAAAAATCCACTTTTCTGAGGAACATAGGAAATCACAAGACCGGACGCCTTTTCTAACTGTCCTGTCCACTTCATTTTCGTACCTGCTTCCTGCAAAATTGCCTTAATTATGCTGGACTTTCCACAGCCGTTTCTTCCCTGCAAGACCACACAGTCTCCATTCTCAATAGAAAAGCTTATCTTTTTTAACCGCTTTTCTCCGTAGAAAATCTGTACATCCTTAAGATCTACCAATCTTTCCTTGGGATGCCTTAAGGGAAACAGCTTCAAATCCTCCACAGCCTCCAAATTTTTTAAAAGCTTGGATTTTTCTTCCATTTCATGTTTTTTTCTCTTCTCAAGAGTCTTTCTGCGCATCTGTGTCTTTCTTGATTTTTCACCAATATAGGCCCTGGAGGCAATGGTTTTATCGCACACCCTTCCGATTTTTACAGCCTCCACT
>NZ_CEWDFQ010000190.1:0-6087 GCF_982438285.1 Acetatifactor sp.
ACTGAAGGAAGAGAGTGAGCAGGAGAAGGATTTTCTTACGCTTCAGCTTACGGATATTCAGGATATCAACAGCAGCAATGTGCGTGTGAAGGATGCTCTGGAGACGCAGATTGTAAATCAGAGCGACAGCGTGGGCAAAATTTACAGTATCACCTCCGCCCTGGAGCATTACAGTCCGGAGGAGGTACTGTTTTATGCGGCGGAGATGCTGGGCAGGCTTTTAAAAAGCCGGGACGTGGCTATCTATACGGTGTCAAACAAGGCTTATGCCCGCCTGTTTTCCGCCACATCAAAAAAAGCGCGCATGCTGGGCTATTCCATACAGTATACCCAGATGGGAGAGCTGTATGAAACCCTGGCGGCGGGAAAAGTGTTTATCAACCGTAAGATGGACGAGCGTTATCCGCTGATGGCCAGCGCCATCTGTGAAAATGATGAGATGCAGATGATTCTTATGGTGTGGGATATTCCCTGGGAACGCATGACCCTTGGACAGGCCAACCAGCTTGTGGTGATCAGCGCCCTGATACAAAATGCGGTGCTTCGGGCAGGCAGATATTTGGCGGCTTTGGAACATCAGCGGTATGTGGATGGAACGCCGCTTCTTGGAACAGATGCCTTTACGGCGCTGGTGCAGGCCTATGTGAAGGCCCAAAAGAGAGGGCTTACGGAATGTACGCTGTTAAAGATAGAATCCAGAGTGGAGGATCAAAAGGAGACGGCTTTGCTGATTGCTGGAAGCCTTCGTCAGTCGGACTATGTGGGAACCATGCCGGACGGCGGCTTATATGTGCTGCTGTCAAACACAAACAGGGTGAACGCCCAGTTTGTGATCAAAAGATTTGAGGAGCTGGGACTTAGGCTTTGTATCGCTGAGGAGGCGGAGGCATGAGCAGAGAAATGATTGCTTTGACGGCGGTGCTTGGAGTGAATCTTCTCGTTGTCGTCCTTTATCTGGTCTGGAATTACACCAGGAAAAAGGGGAGGAGAAAGGGCTGTCTGCTGCGGGCGGGAGTGATGCTTTTATGCCCGGTGGCGGGCCCCGTCTTTTTTCTGCTCTCTAATCTTTTCTTTGTGTTTTTCTTTTCCGAGCCGGTAGATTTGGAGGACGTTATTTTCAGCAAGGAGCGGGTCCGGACCTTTGTCCATGCGGAAGAGGAAAGAGAGCGCAATATGGTTCCCTTGGAAGAGGCCATAGAAATCACGGACAAGGAGGAGCTGAGAAACCTGATGTTTAATGTGGTGCGGGGAGATATCAGAAAGTCCCTTTCTTCCATTGCGCTGGCGTTAAACAGCGAGGATTCAGAGACGGCCCACTATGCGGCAAGTGTCCTGCAGGATGCGCTGAATGATTTTCGCTTTCATGTGCAGAAGCAGTACAAGGCCATTTTAGAGGGGGATGAAAATCGGCTGGTATATGCGGAAATGCTTGTAGATTACATGAACGAGGTTCTGGAGCAGAGAGTATTTACGGATATGGAGCAGAAAAGCTTTGTGGACATTCTGGATCAGGTCTGCGAGATTATTTATAAGGAAAAAAGGGAGCAGATGACAAGTGCCATGTATGAGGCGGTGAGTCTGAGGCTTTTGGAGATCGAGGACTATGACGGCTGCGCCAAGTGGTGCGAAAGGGCGGAATATCAATATCCCAATACCCTGGCAACCTACACCTGCCAGCTTAAGCTTTATTTCAGCAGCGGGCAGAAAAGAAAATTTTTTGCAGTGGTGGAGGAATTGAAAAAGTCGCCTGTGGTGATCGACAGCGAAACCCTTGAACTGATCAGGGTATTTTCCTGATGTTGGGAGCGGAAAATGATATCCTACAGAAAATTTTTCAGCATATGCCTTATGATGGCGGTGCTGTTCTTTATGTTTCAGTTTTTACAGCTTTATAAGGAAATGGGAAATGAATACGGCACCAATCAATACATGGAGCAAGAGCGCCTGTCGGGAGAGGGGCGCTGGCAGGCAAAGGAAGGGGAAGGAGAATATGTATTGTTTGTGGGAAAGGAAGGAAGCGACGCTCAGAGAGTGGCCTCCCAATGGTGTTTGTATACGAAGCGCAGGCTTACCCTGCGGCCTGATTTTGACGGATGGGCCCTGGAGGATGGGGAATTGCCCAGGCTTGTGCTGATTGAGGGGGATGGGGCGGATTTCGGGACGCAGACAGAGCAGATCGCGGAGATAGCCAAAAAAGGCGTGCCCATCGTATTCTTAAGCCTGCCGTCTTATTCGGAAATACAGGAAAATGACGGGTTAAAGGAGCTTCTTGGCGTTGAAGAGGCGAGAGAAGAGGAAGTTAGGCTTTTGGGTGTGCAGCTGTTTTCCGGTTTTTTGCTGGGAGGAGAAAGTCTTTACGCAGCCCAAAATGAAGAGGAGGAGGAAAAACAGGATCTTGCGCTTTCCGTCTCCTGGTATGTTGCAGGAAAGGGAACAAAGACCTATATGCGGGGAGTGATTGAGGAGGAGGGGGTGGACAGGGAGGAATATCCGGCCCTGATCTGGAGAAACACCTTTGAAGGAGCCTTTATCTTTGCGGTAAACGGAGACTATATGTCCGATCTTGCGGGCCTGGGTATTTTGAGCGCCATTGAATATGAGGCAAGCTCTGTTACACTGTATCCTGTGGTCAATGCCCAAAATGTGACCATAACAGGTTATCCTGGCTTTGCGGAGGAGAACGCAGAGGTGATGGAGGCGCTCTACAGCAGGAAATCCTCCTCGCTGCAACAGGATATTATATGGCCGGGGATATCAGCTTTGTTTCGCAGGAGCGGCCTGAAGGGGACCTTTTTTCTGATGCCTCAGTATGATTATGGGGACGGCCAGGAGCCGGAGACGGAAAACTATGCTTTTTATCTGCAGCAGATGAAGGAGATAGATGCGGAGGCGGGAAAGACGCTGGAGCATGGAGAGGGGATTACTCTGGAGGAAAAGCGAAAGAGGGACAGTGCATTTTGGGAGGAGGTTGAGAACGGGTATCAGTTTGGCGCCTATTATGCAGGAGAGGGTATCCCTGAGGAGCTGCAAAGGCTGGCAGAGGCCGGCGCCTTGGAGGATGCGGTAACCCTTGTATATACTCCAGGGGAGGAAGCGGATTTTCTCCTTCCTCCGGTGGCTTATTACAGTGACGATCTGACGGCTCAGAGGATAACCGTAAACGGGGTGCAGGACACCTATTCCCAGAGCCTGCGGCACAAAAGTCTGATGACGGCGCTGGGGTATTCCAATCTGTTAATTGATATGAAGTCTGTTTTGTGGCCGGACTCCGAAGAGGACCGCTGGGAGAATTTTTATGAAGAGATTTCCGGAAGCTTAAACAGATACAGCCTTCAGGGCTTTTCCGCAACCACTCTGTCGGAGAGCGATGAACGGGTGAGATGCTTTTTAAACCTTTCTTATGCCTGGGAGCGGACGGAGGATGTGATTGTGCTGGAAAACGGACAGGAGGCAGATAAGGCATGGTTTTTATTACGCACCCATGGTGAGGAAATCACAGAGATTTCGGGAGCCGATTATCAAAAGCTGGAGGAGGATGCTTTTCTGATTCAAATGCTGTCTGATAGAGCCAGGATTGAGCTGGGAAAATCAAAGGAGGAGCTTTCTTTTGGCCTATGAGAGCAGAAAGCGCAAGGAGCGGGCAATGAAAATTTGTATGATTGCAGAGGGCTGCTACCCTTATGTGGTAGGCGGCGTGTCCAGCTGGATACACAGCATGATAAAGGCATTTCCCCAGGTGGAGTTTGTGCTCCTAAGCATTGTGGGAAGCCGTTCCCAAAGAGGCAGATTTGTATATGAGCTGCCGGAAAACCTCACTGCGGTTTATGAGGCCTATCTGGAGGACTACGACTGGGGCAGGAAGGCTAAGCGGGGAAAGCGGACCAGGCTGAATGAGAAGGAATATAACGCCCTTCGGAGCATTATTTCCAATGAGGATGTTGACTGGGACACGGTATTTGAAATGTTTCAGAAGGAAAAGTTTTCCATTGACGATCTTTTGATGGGGGCGGATTTCCTGGAGATCGTAAAGGAATTTTACAGGCAGAGATATCCTTATATTGTATTTTCGGATTTCCTGTGGACCATGCGGTCTATTTATATGCCCTTATTTTTAATTCTCCAGACCAGACTTCCCAAGGCGGATATCTATCACTGCGCCTCCACAGGCTATGCAGGGGTGCTGGGAAGCATGGCCAAGCATTTTTATCGAAGCGGGCTTTTGATTTCCGAGCACGGCATATATACCAGAGAGCGGGAGGAGGAGTTGTTAAAGGCATCCTGGGTATCCGGAATTTATAAAAATATCTGGATTGATCAGTTTCGAAAAATGTCCGCCCTTGCCTACGAGCGTGCGGATACGGTGACGAGCCTTTACGAGCATGCCAGACAGCTGCAGATCGGGCTTGGCTGTCCTGAGGAGAAAACGGCGGTAACGCCCAACGGCATCGACTTAAAGCGGTTTGAGAAGCTGTCCGGCAAAAAGGCGGAGGATGAGGGCTTTGTGAACATCGGCGCTGTGCTGAGAGTGGCTCCCATAAAGGATGTGAAAACCATGATCAGGGCCTTTGCTTTTGCAAAGGAGAAGAACGAAAAGCTCAGGCTTTGGATTATGGGCCCCCTGGACGAGGACAAGGAGTACGCGGAGGAATGCTTTGCGTTGGTTGAGGCTCTGGGGGCGGCGGATATTATTTTTACGGGAAGAGTTGATGTAAGGGAATATATGGGAAGGATGGATTTTACGCTTCTTACAAGCATCAGCGAGGGACAGCCTCTGACCATTCTGGAATCCTTTGCGGCGAAAAAGCCTGTGATTGCTACAGACGTGGGGTGCTGCAGGGAATTGATTTATGGAGACGGGGATGGATACGGTACTGCGGGGATTCTCACCCATATTATGAATACGGCGGAGATAGCCGCCGCCATATGCGAGCTGGCAGAGGAAAAGGCACTCTGCGCCCATATGGGGGAGTGTGGGTATCAAAGAGTAAAGAATAGATACAGACAGGAACAGATGGAAGAGGCCTATGAAGAAATCTATGAGAGAATCGGCTGGGATTATGGAAAACTATGGCCCGAGGAGGATACGTCATGGCTGGAATCGGAATCAGACTAAATAAAATTTTCGAAAAAGGAACCATAACCACCAACCTGATAGGGTTTGGCTACAGCACCATGTTTACCATAGCCCCCATGTTTCTGGTGATCGGGGCGGTGGCGCTGATGCAGGCCCTGCTTGGATATTCTAAGGTGGGCTATGCCGAAAGGGAGCTTTATTCCTGTACGGTTCTCTATATTTTCATATTCGCCCTGCTGGCGGCGGCGCCCTTTAACTCTGTGCTTTCCAAATATTTGTCGGACGTCATATATAATGAAACCTATGAGGACATACGTCCCTGCTTTTTTCTGGGGCTTTGGATGAATATGCTTCTGGCGGCCTTGGCCGGGATACCTTTCTGTGTCAGATGGTATCTGGTGGGGGAAAGTGCCCTTTCCTATGTGTTTGCAGGATATTGCGGATATATTTCCCTGGTGCTGGTGTTTTATTCCATGCTTTATCTGTCTATCTGCAAGGATTATAAGAAGATATCTATTTTCTATCTCCTTGGAATGACACTGACAGTGCTTTTGTCCCTGTTTTTTGTTTATGTGCTGGGCATGGAGGTCGCTTTTTCCATGCTGCTGGCGCTGGATGGGGGATTTTTACTGATTGCCTCTTTGGAGCTTGCGCTGGTAAAGAGCTATTTCCGGGTAAACAGCGGCAGATACCGGGAGGTTTTGGCGTATTTTGGGAAGTATCCCCAGCTGGTGGCTGCAAACTTTTTATATACCATGGGACTTTTTGTCCATAATTTTGTATTTTGGAATACGGATCTGCGTATTGAAGTGGCGGGGAGCTTTGTGTGCATGACATCCTATGACATGGCTTCCTGCCTTGCCATGTTTACAAATATTTCTGCCAGTGTTATATTTATTTCCAGAGTGGAGATGCGTTATCATGAGCGTTATAAAGCGTATTCAGAGGCGGTGATCGGCGGCCGGGGCATTGATATCCAAAATGCCAAAAAACGAATGTTCCGTCAGCTTTCC